>CANMFV010000060.1 GCA_947496835.1 Flavobacteriales bacterium
ACAAATACCTGACAACGTCGCTCAAAATAATTAATTACAAGTTTTAATGCGTAATTTTATACAAATTCTAATACTTAATATTTTGAGAAATTTACTCCTAATTGCATTGTTGCACATTTTTCAACTGACATTTGCTCAGTCTATTAGTGTTCAAAATACAAGTGTTCACGATTTAGTTAATAATCAATTTTCAGGATTCTCAGGGGCAGGTATTTCTGTTTTTAATGTTTCTGTGAATGGGACACTCATTGATTCTTCATTTACAGCAGGAAATCTAGCAGGCTTCATGAATACGAATAGCCTTTTCCCAATTAATTCCGGTTTGTTAATTACAACCGGTAATTCCGCTGGAGCATTAGGGCCAAATACATCAACTTCTTTTACTAATAATAATCCTCTTACAACTATGGTTTCTAGCGATCCGCACCTAAGCCAAATCGCTGCAGGTAATGTAACGAATGGGATGGTACTTGAATTTGATTTTATTGCTGTTGGGGATTCAATGTCGTTCAACTATATTTTCGGGTCTGAAGAATACCCAGAGTTCTCTCCTTCTTCATTTAATGACGTATTTGGCTTCTTTTTATGGGGGCCGGCAATTAGTGGTCCATATCAATTAGGTGGTTACCCAAATGGGGGAATAAATCTTGCAACCTTGCCTGATGGCACACCTGTTACCATCAATTCGGTAGGGGATGTTTCAAACACCCAGTATTATGTATTTAATGATAACGGAATTGCATACGGAGATGCGATTCAATATGACGGCACAACTACTTTAATGTCTACCGGACATAATGTGGTATGTGGAGAGGTTTACCACATCAAAATGGGCATTGCGAATGTTGGTGACCAATCTTTCGATTCAGGAGTACTGCTCAAAGCAAATAGTTTCATGTCTAATTCTAGTGCGGCTTGTGGTAAGAACTATGGTATGGTCTATTATGATTACAATCAAAACTGCATAAAAGATTTTCAAGATCTTGGAATTCCAAACGTGAATATTACTATTGAGCCCGGCGCTTATGTTGCGACCACGAATCAAGGAGGTTTTTGGGTCTTAGACTCTCTTCCTTACAATAACTATACAATAACAATAGATACCACGAATCTTTATTGGAATCTAACATGTCCAGTGACTCAAAGTTTTACCCTTGACGCGAACAATCAAACCATTCCAAATTTTGGATTAATTGACTCTAACCCTTGTACGGATCCTGATGTCAGTATTTATGCTCCTTTTTTAAGACCTTGTCTGCCAAATCAAATGATTTATGTTTCTGCATGCAACCAAAATTCGGCTAATGACATATTAGAAAATTCATATGTCGACGTCGAACTCGACCCTTTAATGACTGTCACATCCACTTCCATTCCTTTTACTCCTCAAGGTAACAATGTATACAGGTTTCAAACGGGAGATATATATCCGGGGAATTGCGCAAACATCAGCATCGCAACTACCATAAGTTCTCCAACGATTCTTTGTGAAAATTTAATTGGTTTAACGCTGTGCATGGATGCCTTCTTATACCCTGAACAAGCTTGTGCATTAGATGTGATTCCAGCTACGCCAGTAACCAATAACGGAACCGGAGGTGTGTTCAATGGATTGCCAGTTCCATGTACAACACCATGGGATCAGAGCAGTTTAAGTGTAGATGGATGGTGTCAAGGAGACAGTGTATTCTTCTCAATTACGAACAATGGACTTCCAGGAATTGGCGACATGAATTGTTATGCGCCTTTATGGATAACAGTTAACGTAGTGCTTACGTACACAGACTCCATTATTATTCAGGCTGGTCAGACCATCAATCAATCTTACCTTGGAAATGGTGATACGTGGATGTTAAATGTTGACCAACACCCACTACATCCGGGTAACTCGAATCCAATTGCCTATGTTGAAGCTTGTGGGGATACCTCTAACTTGATTTCGAACCTAATTAACGAATTTCCTCTTGATGATGCAGATCCAGATGTTGACACCTATTGTGGTGTAATTACGGCAAGCTACGATCCAAATGATAAAACTGGATTTCCATTGGGGCAGACCAATCAAAATTACATTCAAGCGAACCAACAATTGCAATATGTGATACGTTTTCAAAATACAGGAACAGATACAGCCTTTACGGTAATCATTCGAGACACCTTAGATACCGATTTAAATATTTTCACCGTAACACCAGGTGTCGCGAGTCATGCATATGAATTTAAAATGTATGGTCCTCGCGTGTTAGAATGGACTTTTACGAACATCAATTTACCGGATAGTTCAACCAATGAAGTAGAAAGTAATGGGTTTGTAACTTTTCATGTGGAGCAAGTTCCAAACTTAGTTCCAGGAACTGAAATAGAAAATGCGGCAGCAATCTATTTTGACTTCAATAGCCCGATCATTACAAACACTACGACCCATCGCATTTACGAAGGTTTTGTGAATGTTTTGGCTGTAAATGATCTAAGTGGCGTAAACCATCAAATCTTCATTTATCCAAATCCAACTTCAAACTTCTTGACTATTAAAGGGGAAGAGATTTTGAGTCAAGGGTTTGAAGTCTATGACCAATTAGGAAGAGTGGTTTTGAATGGGAAACTTAATGGACTTTCTACAGAAGTTGATTTACAAGGACTTTCTAATGGCATTTATATTTTACAAATCGATGGAAACTTCCAAGCGGCTAAAATTGTCAAGGAGTAAGCGCTAAGATTACTCCTGTCTCTGAAAAGACACCAGACTATCTTGCGACAGGGATTTAGAACGTTTAATGTCCTGTAAAAGGTCCAGATAAGTAAGGCCATTACTTCACCTCATATCCAAGCACCGGATAATACCCTTCGGGTGTTTCTACGTTGATATGGATTTCGCCATAATTGTAGGGGGTGAAATTCAAGACATAGGAAGCTTCTTTTTTCTCAAATGGAATCCAATCTCCAAGTTCATCGACTAGGTTAAAATGTAAATCTTCGTTGGATTTAATTTCAATCGTAATGCGCTCCTTTTGTTTGATCGTGCGTGTTTTAGGTGCGCTGACAATTTGAAATGGAAGAGATACAGCGTGCATTTCTGGAAGCTTGAAGGCCTTTTTTGTTTTCACGTGTATCAATAATTCATCCGCTGAAAAAAGACCATATTGAAATACCTTTGGTTGGAATTGTGGTAGGCGTTCGAATTCTGCCATGCTGATGGTTTGTGGGAGGAAATTCTGGTAAGGAATCTCGGCTAAGTGCGTGAAAATGGAATGTTTTGGGTCGACATTAAACCATTGTTCATCAAACTTTTTGGTAGATTGCATGCGACCTCTACTGTCTTCAGATCCCGATCCTTGTCCCCAAGTGGCATCGTAAATTTTCCAAGCACCATCAATTTTTACGGCGTTCCAGGCATGATCGACATCTCCAAATGAATCGCCTTCTGAATAACCATGGCCTTTCGCGTATCCAGAAACAGTTACCGCTTCAATGCCCGTTTTGACCGCAATTTCTGTAAACAAGTTCGCGAATCCGGCGCAAACGGCCAAACGCGTTCTCAACACATTTTCTGCTGAGTTATCACCAAAATCTCCAGAGTTGAAGGATTCATCGTCGTATGAAACGTTATCCGTCATCCAAACATAAACAGCACGAGCCTTTTCTAAGTCCGTTCTCGCTGAGCGATTGATGTAAAACGCAATATCTTCGATGCTATATTCAGAATTAGCAGGACAATGACGCATGTAAGCATCAATGACATTAAATGGAGAGCGTTGGGTTTGACTTTGTGCGGCATCCACCAAATTTGGGAAAACGAACATAAGTAGGAAGAAAGATTTCATAGGTGTCCTTTTTAGTACAATGAAAAAATTAAAAATGGTAACAGTTTCATCTGAGTTCACTGTTCGTTGTCTGATGACCGATGTTCGTTTTTCGATGTAAGATGTTCGTAATAGTTTACTAAATTGAAATTTAAGTGCATGTTAGCGTATAATAGCACAAGCAAAAAAACTTCTTGATCCGCGGCAGTTACCGAGAATAAATGATTAATTTTCCACTTGCCTATGGTGAATGCGACAATGCTATTATTGTCGGTTTTACTGAAAAGAGAAGTATTGTCCCAAACATCATTCAAAGATAATTCAGTGAGTCAAATAACAACGAGTACCTTTTTCAACGTAGAAACCTTTTCAAATAAATGGTGGGCGTTTAAACAAATGCAGCTTGGAAAACGTCACTTAGAAAATGTACAAGGACTTACGTTTTTTAAAATTTTAGGCTCCGGAGCTAAAAATGGCTTTAGTGCAACTCCAAATTTCGGGACCTACGTGCTCTTTTGTGTGTGGGATAATGAGCAACAAGCCGAAGCTTTTTTTCATCAACATCCTTTTTTCATGGAGTACAAAAACCGAAGCAGCGAGCATTTTACGGCTTATTTGCATTCGGCCGAAGCGCATGGATTATGGGACGGAATCCAACCTTTTCAGAAAAGTGCACAATTGGACCCTGATAAACCGATTGTTGTTTTAACAAGAGCGCGTATCCGTTTTCGAAAACTGTATTCCTTCTGGAGTAGAGTAGGTTCTGTGAGTCAAAGTTTGGAAGGCTACGATGGACTCGCCTTGTCGATTGGCATCGGTGAATGGCCCTTGATACAGCAGGCAACCATTAGTATTTGGAAAACCCAAAAAGAAATGATGGATTATGCCTACACAAACACCAAGCATCGAGAAGTGGTCACAATGACCCGACAACTCAATTGGTACAAGGAAGAAATGTTCGCGCGATTCGTTCCGTATAAGTTTGAAGGCAACTGGGAAGGTAAAAATGCAAGTGATTTTTTGTGGAGATAGATTATAACGGATCACTTTTCTTAAAATCGGAGAACTTCATTCCTCTTTTGCACACACCTAAAAGAAGTCGTATTTTTACGCTATGAAATTCATTTTGACCACTTTCGCCTGTTTTCTATTTGGTTTTTCGATGGCGCAAAGCACCGTTTCAATTGATGGAGATTCTTTAGTAGGATTCGCCAAAAAGCAATTAGGTGTCACGTACAAATACGGCACATCAAGTCCAGGGAAATCATTTGATTGTTCTGGATTTACCAGTTTTGTATACCGCTCATTCGGATTTACCAGTCCAAGAATGTCCAGTGAGTTTGTGAATTTTGGAACGAAAGTCGAACTAAATGAATGTAAAAAAGGAGATTGTTTGGTTTTTACCGGAACCAATTCTACTGATCGTCGGGCAGGACACGTTGGCATCGTAGTCGAAAATACCGATGGGAACATTCAATTTATTCATTGCTCTAGTGCAAAAA
The DNA here is from genome assembly GCA_947496835.1 of Flavobacteriales bacterium. Lineage (GTDB taxonomy): Bacteria > Bacteroidota > Bacteroidia > Flavobacteriales_D > Crocinitomicaceae > UBA952. The sequence goes on from CANMFV010000060.1 coordinate 5,303, forward strand.
GTCATTACGGAGTGGTGATTTCTAATCTCAACGGAACCAACTACTCGAAACGCGTTTTAGAGGTGAGACGGGTGTTGGATTAGGGCTACCAATCAGAACATTTAACCTTTTCTTTTTTTGTCTTCTTTGAACAGTTATGGTTTAGTTGCGAACCTCATTCAGTGAAAAGATACTTCTTGGAATTTGTGCTTTTAGCCAAAAGGGGGAATGGAGAATCAAAGCAACGTTCATCTTAAATAGCACGAATGGAGTTCCTACTGTCAATTCTGGAAATATCGGAGGTTTAATTAGCTTTTCGGAGGATTTACTTTTACTTGATAAGATGAAAAAATCCACATTTCAGCCCTGTGGCATAATTTAATTTATAAAAATAAATTCCTTCTATTAAATCTATTCCATCTTGCGACTCGCCATTAAATGGAGCTGTAACATCTGTTTGAAAATATACCTGATTACCCCAGCGATTAAAAATGCTTAACTCATAGGCTAAACAAGTATTATAAATCTCTTTTAAATTTAAGTCGTCATTCATTAAATCACCATTTGGCGTAATAACATTCGGAAAATCTCTTGATTCAAAATCTTCAGGATTCAAGATTGACGTAAAAATAAAAGTCGTATCAGAAACACAACCATTCTCCGTTGAATAGGCCAAGTAGGTGCCTACAGTTAAATCAGATGCAATAATTGAAATTGGATTATTACTTGAATAAAAATCCTCTGGTCCTTGCCAAAACAATTCAGAGTTTACGCCAGTAATTGCGGACAATTGAAGCTCATCACCAGGACATTCTGGCTGGTTAGTCGTTAACATGGGTGCTGCAGGAATTGGATGAACAATTAGGTTTATTAAAATGACACTATCACAGCCGTTGACCGTTTGAAGAGTTAAGGTATAGTTTCCCGTTTGATTAAACGTGACACCGTTATTTGTGTAGGTTTCACCTTGACAAATTGATTCTGAAACATTGGTTGTATAGGTTGAATTAACTGTTAAGTTAATAGTGAATGCACTATCACAACCATTGATTGTTGGTAAGATCACTAAGTAGTTTCCTGCTTGGGAAAAAGATTGGTTGTTGAACAGATAAGTTTCTCCATTACATATTTGGGGAGCAAGTGTTTGACTATAGATAGGGGATACCGATAAGTTTAGGTTTACGATACTATCACAACCATTTTGAGAAGTTAAAACGGATTGAAATGAACCAGGTTGAGTAAGGGAAACACCATTAAAGTTATAAGAACTACCCTGGCAAATGGAGA
>CANMFV010000061.1 GCA_947496835.1 Flavobacteriales bacterium
CTCCAACCGCGCTCACGCGAAGCGTCATCCACACGTGTCGTTCCAACATCGATGATCACTGCTCCGGTTTTAACCATGTCTGCAGTAACGAAATTCGGTTGACCAATGGCTGCGATGAGAATGTCTGCTTGTAAACAGATTTCCTTCAAGTTTTCTGTACGTGAATGTGCAAGTGTTACAGTGCAGTTTCCTGGGTTTGCATTTCTTCCTAACATTATGGACAGTGGTGTACCGACAATGTTACTTCGTCCGATGATCACACAGTTTTTTCCTTCCGTAACAATATTGTTTCGTTCAATTAATGCCATGATTCCAGCAGGCGTCGCAGGCAAGAATCCAGGTAAATTTAAAATCATGTTTCCAAGATTACGCGGATGAAATCCATCAACGTCCTTCTTTGGATCAATTGCTTGTGTGATTTTTAGTTCATCTATGTGCGAAGGTAACGGAAGCTGAACGATAAATCCATCGATGCTTTTGTCCTCGTTTAACTGACGAACTTTATCCAATAAAATATCTTCAGGAACGGAAGAATCGTAGCGAATGAGTGTACTTTCAAAACCAATCTGATCGCACGCGCTTACTTTCGAATTGACGTAAGAAACAGATCCACCATCGTTACCGACTAAGACAGCCGCTAGGTGAGGAATTTTTTTTCCTTCCAATTTTCGTTGTTGAACTGCTTGTGCTAATTCGGTACGTATTTGTGCTGCTGTTGCTTTTCCGTCTAAAAGTGTCATGAGAAAGTTTTTGCAAAGATAAGAAGAACATACATCTTGACCTAAATCAAGTTATCTTTGTAAAAAAGAAATTTATGAAGCATTTTTTTATCGGCACATTTCTGTGTTTTTTGCAGTTTACCTCATACGCTCAAATTCAAGGTTCTGAACTCGGAATTGAGGTATATGGTGGCGGTTCTCAACTCGGAGGAACCTTTGGTGGAGAGCTCAAATACGCAGCGAAACTTCCAAATAATTTAGTCATCGGACCATCTTTTCGTTTACAGCGATCTTGGTCGAATTACTTAAATGTACAATCGCAGTTTACAATTTATGGTGGCGGTGCTTTTGCTCATTTTCGCATTCAGGATAAGATTTTTGTTGGCACTGAATTTCAGATGCTTCATAGTCCGTTTAATTTTATCACCTTCCAAGCGGGACAAAAAAAATGGGCTCCAACTTTGTTTGTTGGAGGTGGCTTTTGTTTAAAGTTAGCGCCAAGAATAAATTTGAATTTAGCATTATTCTATGATGTCATCAACGCGGACAATAGTCCGTTTAGAAGTTCATATAGTTTCAGAATCAAAAATGAATTGGGACAAGTGGTGAGAATCTTACCAATTATTTACCGTGTTACATTATTCATTCCATTATCTAAATCAACATGAAAATAGGCATTGTACTTTATCCAACATATGGTGGAAGTGGGGTTGTAGCGACGGAGTTAGGTAAAGCTTTGGCTGCAAAGGGACATAAGATTCATTTCATTACCTATTCACAGCCAGTCCGACTAGGTTCTTTCCGTGAGAATATTTTTTACCACGAAGTTTCCTTGACGGATTACCCGTTGTTTGATTTTCAACCATATGAAACGCAACTAGCGAGCAAAATGGTGGATGTGGTGAAACACGAGAAACTTGACATTTTACATGTTCATTACGCCATTCCGCACGCTTCAGCGGCGTTTATGGCGCAGCAAATACTTAAAGCACAAGGAATTAATATTCCATTTGTGACAACACTTCATGGAACAGACATTACGCTCGTTGGAAAGGACCCTTCGTTTGAGCCAGTGATTACGTTTTGCATCAACCATTCGGATGCGGTCACAACAGTTTCTGAAAGTTTAAAAAAGGATACGTACGCACATTTTCAAGTAACGCGCGACATTCAGGTTATTCCAAATTTTGTTGTGGAAGATACAGAGGACGAGCATTATACCGTGTATATGCGGCAAAAATATGCAAGCGATGGAGAACGAATTCTTTGTCACATTTCCAATTTTCGTCCCGTCAAACGCGTTGATGACGTTTTGCGCATTTTTGCAAAGGTGAACGCCGTTTTACCATCAAAATTAATCCTTGTTGGTGATGGACCAGACCGTTACAACTGTGAACGTTTATGCCGAGAATTAAACTTGTGTGACCAAGTAATATTCTTAGGTAAAGTTCGAGATACTTCCCACGTGTTAGAAATGGCGGATGTCTTTTTACTTCCTTCGGAAACAGAAAGTTTTGGACTCGCAGCATTAGAAGCAATGGCAGTAAGTGTTCCGGTGATTTCTTCGAATACAGGTGGAATACCAGAAGTTAACATTCATGGATATTCTGGGTATTTATCGGATGTTGGAGACATTGATGAAATGGCAAAAAACACCCTTGAGTTATTGAAGCCAGAAAATCATCCTACCTTTAAGAAACAAGCTAAATTGCGTTCGGAAGAATTTAGTTTGGCACGAATTCTTCCCTTGTACGAAGAATTATACCGAAATTTAATCAAATAACACTTGCTAATATGTTGAGAATAGGCATTTTATTATCTGGTTGTGGCGTGTATGATGGTGCGGAAATTCAAGAAGCAGTTTTGAGTTTATTGGCTATTGACCAAATGGGAGCAGAAGCAGTTTGCATTGGGATTGATGCTCAGCAACACCACGTGATCAATCACTTGAACGGCGAAGAAATGCCAGAATCAAGAAACATGTTAATAGAAGCAGCCCGCATCGCGCGAGGTAATATCCAGTCCATTGAGGAAATTGTTCCAGCGGACATTGATGCATTGGTAATTCCTGGTGGATTCGGGAGCGCAAAAAACTTTACAACCTGGGCCTTTGATGGACCAAATGGAAGCATTCGATCAGATGTCAAATTATTACTTGTGAACCTTGTCAACATTGGAAAACCCATTGTAGCTTTGTGCGTGAGTCCCATTGTCTTAGCGAAAGCTTTCGAGGGATCATCCATTCAAGCTTCCATGACCATTGGTTCCAAAAATGGAGCTTCTCCCTATGAAATCTCGGGCTTTGAATCGGGACTTCAACAAACGGGAGTGATAACCACAGATTGTGCGTTAGGAGCTATTCATGTGGATTTAGAAAATAAAATCATCACGGCGCCTTGTTATATGATGGATGCACGCATATCTGAAATTCAAGGAAATATTCAAGCGGCTTTTACGGCTTTAAAAAAGATGTTAGATGCCGAATGAAGAACGTCTGAACGATTGGTTCAAGGAACGGAAAGCCCGTTTCAGTGAACGTCGTGCGGATGAATTATTTCAACGTATCTGTCAGCAGGACCGCGGAGCATTGAGCGCTGGAATTACCTTGGTAGAAAGTAGTCGTCCGGAAGATCGTTTCGAAGCGAATAAACTCTTACAACTTTGCCTTTCCCAAAAGAAGCAAGCTTGGCGCATTGGCATCACCGGTGTTCCTGGAGTAGGGAAGAGCACGCTCATTGAATCCTTTGGGAATTTCATTTTACAGCATAAACAAAATTTAGCGGTATTAGCCATAGATCCATCCTCCAACGTTACAGGCGGAAGTATTCTTGGGGACAAAACACGGATGGAGACTTTGTCCAACAATGCGCGTGTTTTTATTCGTCCGACAGCTGCTGGTACAACCTTAGGAGGCGTGGCACGACACACCCGTGAAGCAATTATTTTATGTGAAGCGGCAGGATTCGAGGTCATTTTCATCGAAACGGTTGGTGTGGGTCAATCAGAGACGATTGTTCACTCCATGGTCGATTTCTTCTTGTTACTGATGCTTGCAGGTGCAGGTGACGAGTTGCAGGGAATGAAGCGAGGAATCATGGAAATGGCCGATGGAATGATCATTACAAAAGCGGATGGCGAGAACATTCAAAAGTCAAATTGGGCCCGACGAGAATACGCGAATGCCTTACATTTATTTCCAGCAAAGGAAAACGATTGGATCACACAAGTCCATACAGCAAGTAGCATGACGAAAGAAGGTTTCGAAGACATTTGGAATAACATCGAATCCTTTTTCATTAAAATGAACCACAGCGGATGGATCACAGAAAACCGAAAGCGTCAGGAGTTAGCTATTTTGGAAGAAATGATGCGCTCACTGCTTCAAAGTGACTTTTTCTCTAACGACAGATGGATGGAAAAATACCATGCTGTTGAAGAACAAGTTAAATTGGGAAACATCCTCGCATACCATGCTGCAGAGGAGTTGTTTCAGGAATTTCGGTCTAGTATTTCAACACTTTAAACGTCGACAATACTTCTTCGTTCTTGTTCACGCGCAAGATATAAATCGCTGAACGCATTTCTGGAATCGATATCTGAGTTTCTAATGCAGCATTGTTGACTGTTCCACGCGTAATGATTCGCCCACTTAAATCAAAGATTTCATAGGTACAACCTGTCGCTTGCGTTTTATTGTCGTGCGCTAAAACAAATATTCCATTCGATGGATTCGGAGCAACCGTAAAATGAATGTCTGGACCATCTGGTGGAATTGGGATTAACTTGAAGATCGCTGTGAAGAATCCGTTTGGAGCTGTGATATTTGTGTTCAAGGAATCTTGCAAGGTGTCGTTCACAAAAGCAGTAGGTAACCAATGAGAGAATGTGTATCCCGGTTTCGGGATGGCTACCAAGTTCACGGGAACGCCGTCAAAGTAGGTTCCATTCCATGGATACGTCACTGGTTGAATCGTATTCAACGATATTACCCCACCATTTTCAGGATAAACGTCCAGATTGACTTCAATTGTTTTCACTAAGCTAAATCCTGTTTTGATGTTCTCAAAAACCACTTCATTTCGACAGGCTAATTGATCTTGAAAAACCGCGTGGTTGTTCACAAATGCTTCCATTTGTCCGGCAATGTTGTTCGGATCTCCCCAACGCGCATATTCGTTTGGCATTTCAGTTACCATGGATTCGAAAAAGGTTTGCTCACGAGCCAACAAGACATCCGTTTTATAACTGGTATTCATCAAATCAGCAAATCGATTAATAAAATAGTTTTTGTAATCCGTATTTTGAATGCTTTTTAACCAAATGTTGATGTATGGATTTTCCGTACTCTGTCCAAGCATATAAGCGATGTGATTATCAGTACAACTTGTCCAGCCATTTGGTTGCATAGACAATTCCAAGTCAATCAAGCCAAAACGCCAACGCCAATTTGATTTATCTGAACGGTATATTTTAATGTTGTTTCCAGGCCAATCGACATTTCCCATCCACGACTCGGCAATGATGTAATCGGTGTAGTGTTTTAAATCGAATAGTTGATCGGCATTACTCATGTATGCAGTGGAAGTTGGATTGAGTAATTGAAAATCTGCGTATGAATTCCAAAAATTATCTACGTCACCTTCTACCGCTCGCAAGACTAAATTATACCAATAACTAAGTGATAACAGTTCCAATGAATCTTTATTCGCGCCATCATGAATTTCAAAATACTCTGAATTAAATTTCTCACGAAGTTCATAAAGTCCAAAATAGGAGCCATTGATGTACACACTCACTGGACGAAAAGCTGAATAATAATTCTTCGTTCCTTCGCTCATCATGCGTACCTGACTCGCATCTTTGTAAGGCATGGTTAAATACTGGTTACTGCCATTTCGAAGGTAAATGTCACTATATTTGGTGCGGTCCGGACGATCCGGAATCAATGGATATTGGACAGGCGCTTGTCCAAGTGCGCCATGATCAAAAGAAAGTCTAAAGGAATGCTGCGGATGGGAACGACTACCTCCGGCTCCTCCGTCCATGCGGATTGCGGTTTTTCGTTCAAATAAAAATGGATGTCCAAGTCCCTCGTTCAAGTAAACGGCATGCGCTGGTTTTATCCAATCACTCGACCAATTATCAAAAATGCCAGTTGAACCATACAGATTACTTTGATCTGTAGTCACCATCAAAATAGGCGTGTCATGGCTGATGTTAAACAAAAAGGTAACAACTGTTTGTTGACTCGGGAGGAATGTACTATTCGCATTCAGCGGGAAAACTTTGGCGCGAACCACTGTTTTTTGATAGACAAAAATAGAGTCTGGAAATGTGGTGGAATTGAAGCTTGGTTCGTCTCCGTTTGTTGTATATACAAGTTTACAAGGCTCGGTATTGGAATGGTTTAATTTTAAGTAAAAACTGGAGTTTACCACCCCAGAAATATGTGAACTAATTGGACGAGAAAGACTATCTGAATAAATTGAACTTGCGTTGTTTGTGCTTCCCGGACTAGGACTCATCCATTTGATTGTTGATGAAGCGTCCGGAGATCGTCCAATGGAAATATCCGCTGTTGGTGTTTCAACGGTTAAACTAGAGACCAATTGTTGCGATGGGTCAAATAAATAAACCGTTTCACCATTTCCATCTAGTTTGAAATTGGTATGAATCAGGTTCCCTTGAACGGGAATGAATTCATTTGTGAGTTCTGTTAAGCTTGTTGTATTCAGGTGAAAATCGACATACGTATAGTTTTCACCATTCGTTGCTGCGACCTCGAATCCAATGGAATTAATCATTCCCGCTGTCAATCCCGACGCACTTAATTCACTTGCTCTAA
>CANMFV010000062.1 GCA_947496835.1 Flavobacteriales bacterium
AAATGAATGAATGGCATCGAATTGCAAAAGCCGAAGGAGAAAAAACGATGATTAGTTCAACGATTAAGAATTTCTTCCGCAATAAAATGATATTTCTATTAATTGGAGGTGCAGTTGTTGTCATCGGAGGCGCGATTTCTAAAAACTCAAAAAAAGACAACTAAAATGAAGACAATTATTATCATTTTCATATTAATTTTTGGTATCGATGCTTGGAGTCAACAACTACCCATTGCAAACCAGAATTTGAAACAAGGTTGGACACGACAGTTTATTAAAGATGTTGGATTTATAGATGTGCCAGCATCGATGGAAATAATGTCTGGGACTTATAAAGAATTTAACAATCAAATTCTCAAACAATTAGAGATTGAAGCGCCTCAGGTAATTTTCCAGCAAAAAGGACTAAACACTTATTCATCAGAAACTTTCAAGCATTATGTCCGGGTGATTATTGAAACCCAAATTGGAAGAACTGGAGAATTTGAAAAATTAAATTATAACACATCTCAAATCACTAATTCCGAATTGAATGAGTTAAATCAATTTTTTAAAGAAAAAACAACAAGTGATTTCAATTCAATTCATCAAAATATTATTAGTTGGTATCCAATAAAAATGGAAAAAATAAACGGAATGAGTTGTCTTCACGTCAGTTATGAGCGAAGATTAAATGACAATCCAATTGTTTTGGTGAATACGTATATCTTTCAAAATCATGATCGAATTCACAGTCTAACACTTTCCTACAGAATGAATGAGGCCAATATTTGGAAAGATGATTTAGATTCTATTTAAAAAGTTTTAGAATTACGAATATCCATTTATAATTTTTTGAATGATGAAAAAAGTCTTTTCACTTTTCCTTTGGCAGAGAGGTTTCAGATGAGGAAGTGAGGGAAATAGACGAGATATTATCTGGAAGAAGTTCGGAGGATTCATATGAATTGTCATCAGTTCATTAGTTAAGAACATTAGACAATTCAAATTCAGAAATTCACCTCAAATCTTAGAAGAGCAACGAAAATCTAAACAGCAAAAAATAAGAAAAACAACTATATACATAATTTTGATTATCATTGTGTTATCTGCCATTTTGTTTTATTTTTCAAAATAATTTCAATTTCAGGGTTACCTTTTTAATGTTTTGGTATTAAGAGTTATAAGCAGCTCTTAATTACTCACCTTTAAAACTTTGACCATGAAAAATCTCCTTTTTATTTTACTACTTACTAGTGGAAGTGCAAAAGCGCAATGGGATTTCCCCACCTTCACGAACATTGGCGACACGTCTTTCTTTCGCATTGAACCAAATGAAGAAACTGCTGTTCTCGGTTTTAAAAACATGTTGGCCATCAATGGTTACGAATTTAACAAGAAGGCCTTCACGCCAAAAGATCAAATTATGTATGTGATCTATGATGTTAGAGCAAGCGATCCAAAACATGTGTATTTGTTCTACTTACTTCGGACACGAAAAGGTTACGAGGCTTGGTATGAATACAGAACAAATCAAGATTGCGTAATCAACAACGATGACCTTATTATCACTTATGAACGAGAAAATTGACAGCCATGAAAACGAAATTGCTTTTCCTCCTAATCGTATCCAGTACCATTGCTAGAGCACAGTGGACAGTGATGCAGAAATACAACGAATATGGCAAAGGGAACAACTACCTTTTTGCTTCTACAGAAAAAGATGCACGACGCATCATTCTTGAAACCCTACAAGACAATAATTTAAGTTACGACATCGAGTTCAACAAAGGCGCAAATCTGTTTCTATCTACAGCAATTGTTGACCCCTTAAACAGTGAATACGTCTACATCATTCATAGCATGAAAGGCAGATATCAAGATAAACCAGGATACCATATCTTTTGCTACTACATGGAAAATCGTTACCGCTACTTTTACGATGTAACGGAGGGCGAAGACCGCATCTCTTTGGTTTATGATCCAGGTGTATTAAATGTAAGTCCGAAAAAAGAAAATTCAAGTAAAAAAGACTAATCTCTTAATCTTATAAATCATGAAAACGCTCATTTTAAGCATCGTGCTTCTTGGTGGCTTCGTTCCACAATTAAACGCACAATACCAGTTCAATCTAATGGAGGACTTCCTACAGATTGGTGCAGGAAATTACTTCATCCACCTTGACAAAGAAGCTGAAGTAAAGAAAACGGTACAGTCCGTCATCAAAAGCCACCATTTCCCAAATCAAGATTTGGTATTCAACAAGGGAAAGAACCTCTATTTCGCAGCCTATTACGTGAATCCGTCTGATGATCGCTTTATGTATGTCATTCACGCATTGAAAGGACGAGAGGGCTACGATTTGTACCTGTTATACTGTGTCAATGCCCTTACGCATCATTTTGAATACATCGAAGGAAAAGACTTGTATGAATTGGTTTACGACCCGCAGAAAAATTCAAGCACCGTACTCACAAGTTTTGGATCAACTTTAGTAAGTAATCCATGACGGCGCTCATCTTCCACGACGAAGTCTTTATCGAAAGAAATCCTTGCGTTCAAGGTGCCTCTTGCGAATTCGAATTCAAGGGGCACCACTTTCAGCTAACTCATCGCCATGAATTCAGTTTGCACCACAATAAACATCACTTCAGCTGCAAATTTGACGATCAGCATTTTTCATTCGGTGTCGTGCGTTCCAGACTTGGATCTGGATCTTTTGGTAATAAACATTTAATACAAATCGAAGAAAAGAATTATCGATTTAGTGTGCACTGGCCTGATAGTAACGGGCGATTTGGAGTGCGGTTAGGAGTTGTTACAAATTAAAAATGATTTTATGAAAGCTTGTAATCTTCTATCTCAAGAAAAGAATGTCATTTTTTTAATTAAAGATACGCCGTTCTAAATTCATATAATTCACCTTATCTGTTATTTATAAATTTTGGTTAAAAGGAATTTGAAATACACGCGATGTTTGCAATCCAAACAAGCTCCGCTTCGTCTGGGTATCAACTATCTTGAGGGTTTTGTTTTTATAGGGTTTTGAGCCCAAGTTTAAACCTAATAATTTACTTCTAGATATAGCGCAAAACTCTCTTCACTCTCTTGGCTTTCTTTTCATTTTCAACGTTAAATGCATCGAACAAATCATACTGAAAACAATGAAATGAGTGTATTTTGCCGCTAGAAGAATATCCCTCGGGTTTAGCCATCTGATTTTCTTCGCACACAAATACCTTGTTTAAACGGTTAAAGTTTCGACCTAATTCGGAAAATACTTGGAAGCCAACATCATTTAATTCGAGACCTGGATATTTCAAAATCAAATTCATTTCTCCCTCGATTGAACGCTTTCTATAATTTTCTATCAAAAAATCAAAACAATTGAAGGCATCCATATTTGTAAAGATGAGATCTATGTCAATTTTGACATCATCTTTCAATTGAAGCTTGAAACGATTCATTTCAAAATGGGTGTTCTTCGACCAACCATAATCTTTGCTAATTTTTTCATAAATCAACACCTGTTCTGTTTGTATGGGATATTCGATTGTCTCATTTTTTACATCACCTAAATGATGTTGATCTTTACCAATTTCATAAATGAATTTTAATAATCTAGAAAAATATTCATTTTCAAAGGTGTCCGCCATGATTAGGGTCAATTCATCTTCGTTTGGATACATTTCCCTAAACAATTCAATTATTGCTCGCAAGTCTTGTGTGTCTCCACCTGAAAAAGGATAGAAAAATAGTGTTTGATTGGTGATTTCCATGGCTACTCAATTAAAAAATGCTGAAATTTCCGGAGGTAATATTTCATGAATATATTCAAATATTTCTTGTCCGTATACTTCTTTGTCAGAGGATTCAATGCTATTTTCCAAATAACAGTAATGAATTACTTTAAATATCTCGTAGTTACTTTTGTCTTTTCGTTTTAATGCACTAATTCGATTTAGGATAAACTCTTTCACTTTCTCTTTATCATTAGGAACGAAGAAAACAATCGTATAAGATTCTCCGAAAACATCCAAATCTTTCATGAGGTGAGTGAAATGATACGGTTCTAGGTTAACATTAAAATAGTAAGGATCGTCCTCACCAAATAATTGTTTTTCCATCTCCTTAATTCCCATTTCTTTAGAAAGTTCAAAATCAACTAAAAAATCTTCTTCAGCATAATCGTTGATTTCATCTATAAAACAATCATCCATGCACTCGAATAGATTTTCTCTTCCAGCAAGTTTCATGATTGATTTAAGGTCATTCAGTTGTTTTGGTTTTGGAACTTGTTTTTTTAAGGCGCCATACGAATCATCCATCGCAATTAATTGTCCAAACTCAATCTTCTCATTGGATTCATTATTATGAAATTCCAAATTATGAATGAGCGCCAAACAAGGAGCTTTCAGCAGTGAATAATCAAAGGTTGTTTTTATCATGCAGTATGGGAATTAGCGTTCAAAAAGAATTGGTTATTTCAAAAAAAATGAGTCAAATTATACATTTAGATTGGATAAAAAAAATAATTTTAAAAATAGAAAAATAAGGTCCAAAAAATTTTTTTTCTCTGCACTTGGAACTTATCTTTATCGAAGATATGGAAAAAAGATAAGGGTTTTTTATTACTTAATTTTTTAGTTAAGTACTATTTTTTTCAACCCGGAATCCCTTAAATCCATATCTATGCAATCAGTAAAATTTCTTAAATTTTCCTCCTCGCGCATTATAAAAATTGGCGCAAAGTACTACATCGATTCAATGGAATCTGACGACTATGTAGCCTACAATCAAAAAAAGTATTTCCTTGTCTCAAGATCCAAATTAATCAACTTGGGCCTTAGAATTCCTGCAAAAAGCCCTTTGACTAAATCTTTTGCCTTCTAATTGTTTGGGGTAAAATACCCCATGCCTTTATCATTCCATTTTTCATTCATCTCAAATTATATCCTATGAGCAAATACACCTTGTTAGAAAACATGATGGAAATTCATGAGCTAGAAAAAGAAGCAATTATTCAATGGGGGGAAAATGCAGCCTTCAAAAAAAGAGTAAACGAACTGAGTCAACAACTTCACACATCGGAACTCTTAACGTTAGTATTCTCCTTTATTGTAATTGAACAATTAACAGGAGAGATTCCGTCTTTAAAGCGAATTGCAAGATCAATGGGCTTGAGTCCGAATCATTATATTTTAGTGAATCAAGAGTTAAAGCAATTACGCAAACGCGGCTGGTTAAAATCAATTTTTAGACGCTTCCAACCTACTGTTGATGAATATGCCGTTCCCAAAAGAATCATTGATGCCATTTTAGAAAATAGTCTTGCAAAACTTGAAATGGAATCCTTTGAAACCGTTAATGAATCACTTATTCAGTTTAATGAATATACCCAACAAATTTTAGAGGAATTGGAGAAATGTGAATTAGCGGAAGTTCTAGTTGATTTTGCTCAACAGTACAATCATTTTGAACCTATAAAAAGTATTCTAGAAAATAAAAGCATCATAGAAGAGGAGAAAATTATTCTCTTATTTGCCTGTTCAGAATACATCCATGGACAAAAAGAGATAAATTATGAAGCTCACATTGAGTATTTTTTTGAGGTAAAATCAGCAATATCTTATCGATTGAGAAAGAGAATTAGTTCACCTCATTCTGAATTGATTCAATCCGGACTGATCTGTTATGAGTTTCCTGGTTTGGCTGATACACAAAATATGGTCCTGGGAGAAGAGCTGACAAAATTTTTAGAAGTGGAACATATCCTTGAGATAAAGAAGGAATTTAAGACGAAACTATGTCAATTAATAAAACCTGAAGCTATTTCAATTCAAGAGCTTCATTTTGATCAAGACATGAATGATCAGATTGAGAAATTAAAACATCTCATGGAGGAGGGAAATTTTTATCTCTTACAACAACGGATGCAAGAAAAAAAAATGAAGGAAGGAATCACCATGCTTTTTTATGGTGCGCCTGGAACCGGGAAGACCGAATTAGCCAAGCAACTTGCTCTTCATACAAATCGCGTTGTATTAATGGTCGATATCTCCTCCATCAAAAGTATGTGGGTCGGTGAAAGTGAAAAAAATACGCGGAAAATATTTTCGGAATATTATGCGGCAAAAAATTATTTCCCTCAGGCTCCCATATTGCTTTTTAATGAAGCAGATGCACTTATTTCTAAAAGAGGAGAAGCAAGTCATTCTGTAGATCAAATGATGAACTCGATTCAAAACATTTTACTTCAAGAAATCGAGGATTTCAATGGGATTTTAATCGCCACTTCCAACCTTGAAAAGAATTTCGACCCTGCTTTCGATAGAAGATTTTTATTCAAAATCTGTTTCAAAAAACCTGAATCAAAAATTAGGTACCAAATTTTAAAAAATAAGTTAAACTGTTTAAACGATGATGAAATTGCCTTATTGGCAGAAAATTATGAATTATCTGGAGGTCAAATTCAAAATATTGAAAAACAGATTGTGATGCA
>CANMFV010000063.1 GCA_947496835.1 Flavobacteriales bacterium
ACCGTAGATTATGCTTTTAGTCGTGTTAAAATTTTAAATACTGGTATTTTAGAATCGAATACACCAATAAAAATTACGATTGAAAGCAATTCCGTTTTTGGTTTTCAAGCTCGATCAATGATGGGGGGGCGTTACCAATATCGTTTGAACGAGAATTTTAAAATCGGTGCGACCTACATTCGCATGTTGGAACGTCCAGTCACTCAAAAAGTAGACTTTGGTAATGAACCTTTTAAAAATAGTATGCTTGGACTAGATTTTTCACTTCGCACCAATGTCCCCATTCTAACAAAATTAGTTGACCTACTCCCTGTCATTTCGACCAATCAAATGTCAACCTTATCGTTAACAGGAGAATACGCGCATTTAATTCCCGGTCAACCTAAAGCAATTAATAAAAGCGGAACTTCTTACATTGACGATTTCGAGGCGAGTCAAAGTGCAATTGATTTACGTCAGTTTTCAGCTTGGAGAATGGCGTCAATTCCTCAAGGACAAAATGATTTGTTTCCAGAAGCAAGTTCAAAAAATCTTTCCTCCGGTTTTAAACGTGCAAAGGCAGCTTGGTACACAATTGACCCAGTCTTTTATCAAAGTAATTCCTTAACTCCCGAGCACATTAAACAAAATCCAAACATGTTGACAGATAGTCGCATGCGTTTGGTAAATCAAGTCGATATCTTCCCGAACCTCCAACAGCAATATGGTTCAATTCAAAATATTCCATTACTTGAACTTGCTTACTATCCGGCTGAAAGAGGCATGTATAATTATGATACAACGAACACCGTTGACTCAATCGGCCGATTTATTAATCCGGAAAATCGTTGGGGTGGGATTATGCGCGGTTTATCGACAAATGATTTCGAGGTAGCGAATATCGAATTTATTCAATTTTGGGTATTAGACCCATTCAACGAAGATGCTGAAAACGAAAATCCCAATACCATACATACTGGTGGAGACCTCTATTTTAATTTAGGTAATATATCCGAAGATGTACTTCCTGATTCTCGTAAGAGTTTTGAGAATGGACTTCCTTCTACACTTGATGCTCCATTAAGCGATAACATGGATACGACAGCATGGTCGCGAATTTCTACACAGCAAATTGTAGTAAACGCATTTGACAACGATCCAGAATCGAGGAAAAATCAAGATATTGGTATTGATGGGTGGAAAAACAACCAAGAAGTTACCTCTTATCAATCCTATGTGAATTGGGTTCAAAATAACACTACGCTGAATGCCGCTACAAAAGCCCGAATGATCGCCGATCCTTCTAACGATGATTATACGTATTACCTGGATGATAATTACGATAACGCTACACTGGACATTCTTGAACGATACAAGCGTTACAATGGCATGGAGGGGAATTCACCTACCACGGAAATGTCAGACACCACAAATCAAGCAGGATACCCGACTCAAGCAAGTAATCAACCAGATAATGAAGACATTAATCAAGATAATAACTTAGGAGAAAGTGAATCGTATTTTCAATACCGTGTGAGTATGCGACCTAATGATTTACAACAAGTTGGAAACAATTACGTCACCAATAAACAAGTATATCAGAACGGTACAAAAACAGAGACATGGTATCAGTTTAAAGTTCCGGTTACTAATTTCGAGAAAAAGGTTAATGGCATCCAAGATTTTAGATCCATCCGTTTCATGCGCATGTTCCTTAAAAACTTCGACGAAGAGGTTATTCTTCGTTTCGCTCGACTTGAACTTATACGTGGAGAATGGAGAAGATACAACCAAGATTTAACACAACCTGGATTAAGTGTTCAAACAGATCCGAATTTAACTACATTCAATATTGCAGCATTAAATATTGAAGAGAATGGACAGCGTCAACCGATTAATTACGTGGTTCCACCTGGAATTGTTCGTGAAATAGACCCTTCTCAAGTGTATCAGCGTCAAATGAACGAACAATCTTTGGTGCTCGAAGTATGTAACTTACAAGACGGAGATGCAAGGGCTGCCTACAGAAATGTTCAATTTGATGTCAGAACTTACAAGAAATTGAAAATGTTTGTACATGCAGAATCCGTTGTTCAAAACCAATTAAAAGACAACGAGTTGAGTATTTTCGTTCGACTCGGAACGGATTACGTAGAAAATTACTATGAATACGAATTACCAATGAAGGTAACAGATTGGGGTACTTCGAATCCGGAATCTATTTGGCCAGAATTAAACAACATTGAAATTGTTTTTGACGATTTATTGAATCTTAAGACAGAACGAAATAAAAAAGTTGAGCAAGGTGCACCTGGAGTTACATACGTTAATGAATATGAGATTATTGATCCTCAAAATGCTCAAAGAAAATTAAAAGTTAAAGGAAGTCCGAACTTACAAGGGATGCGCACGATTATGATCGGTGTTCGTAATCCATTAAAAACGGATCCGGATAATATCTGGTTGCCTGATGCTGGTGATGCCGAATGCGTGAATGTTTGGGTTAACGAAATGCGTTTAACTGATTTTGTTAGTGAGGGTGGTGATGCAGCTATTGGTCAAATGCAAGTTCAACTAGCAGACTTTGCGAATATCTCTGCTTCGGGTAATTATTCTGGAATTAACTGGGGAAGTGTTGAAAGCCGCGTTCAAGAACGTCAACGAAATCAAAAAATCGGTTTCGACATGAATTCTACCGTTCAACTTGGTCAATTCTTCGGAAAACAAGCACGCGTTTCATTGCCATTCTTTTACGGATACTCATTAGGCGTTATCAATCCGGAATATGATCCTTTTAATCCAGACATTAAATTATCTTCCTACGACTTAGCTACTCGAAAAGAACGCGCAAAACTCGGGCAAGACTTTACAGAACGTAGATCATTTAACTTTACAAACGTAAGAAAAGAGGCGAAAGCTGGAACAAAAGCACAGTTTTGGAGCATCTCCAATTGGTCAGCAACTTATGCATTCGCAGAAAATTTAAAACGTGATTTCAACATCACCGCAGATCGCACGAAAACATGGACAGGAGCGTTGAACTACAACTATACCTTCTCCGGAAAAGCCATCGAACCATTTAAAAAATGGGAACCTGTACAAAAATCACCATGGTTAAAATGGGTCAAAGAGCTCAACCTATTCTTGCTTCCAAAAAACATCACATTTACCAATGATTATTCTAGAATTTACAACGAACGTCAAATTAGAAACATCAATGTACCGACATTTGAATTTGACCCAATTTACCTTAAACGATTCGATTGGAATAGAAATTACCAAATTGGATATGATTTAACAAAAAATTTAAAAACGACATTCAGTGCTACCAATAAATCCATATTTGTAGAAGGAAATAACGGTGTGGATCGCGTGACGAATCCGGAAGGATACCGCGAATTCATGGATACCATTCGTTCGCAAATCACTACGTTCGGGCGCACAATGGATTACACTCACAACTACAGCATTAGTTACAATGTTCCATTGGATAAATTCCCGATAACAAATTGGATCACAGCAAATGCGAAATATGCAGGAACATTCAATTGGCAACGAGCACCACTCGGACAAGCGCCTTTCGGAAATACCGTTCAAAACAATCGTACAGTAAATATGACCCTTCAAGGAAACTTTGTGACCCTTTATAACAAAATTCCTTATTTCAAACGTGTGCTCTCAGATGGTAAAGGAATGAAGTCCAATATTACTTCAAAAGTTGGAAACGTAGAAGAAGGTGGTGCTGCTGCTAAACCGAAAGCTGGGCCAACGAAGTTACCTGAATTCAAACCAGAGAAACCTTTGGAAGAAATGACGGCTAAAGAGTTGAAACAATACGAAAGACAGAAAAAACGATTCGATAAAAAACAACTTCGCCTGCAAGAAATTAAAGACAAGGAGAAAGAAAAGGTAAAACCAATCGGTGGATTCATTGCACGATTAATCATGAGTTTAAGAAATGTATCTGGGACTTATGCTCTGACTGATGGGACAATGTTACCGGGATATAATGAGGAAACGAGCATGCTAGGAATGAACGGAAACAGCCTTGGAATGTCTAGCTTTGTTTTCGGAAAACAAGGGTATGATTTAGTTGGAAGAAGCAATGGTTACAATGTGAGTACACTTGCACGTGACAATAACTGGCTAGTTCAAAATGAAAACTTGAATAGACAGTTTACAACAACTCATACAGCGAATCTTCAATTGAAAGCAACACTAGAACCAATAAAAGATTTAAACATTAATTTAAATGTTAGTCGAAATTATGGTACAAATTCTGGTGAATTCTATCGTTGGAATTCAGCTTCTAATGCTTTTGAAAGCCAAAGTAAATTTGAAACAAGCACACTTACCTATTCCACTTTAACTTTGGGGACTGCGTTCATAAAAGGTGGGAAAGATTTCTCCTCTTCGGTCTTCACGACAATGCTAAATAACCGAGAACAGGTTTCTCAATTACTGGGTGCTCAAAATTCCAATTCAACCTTGCTTCCAAATGGATTTTACAGTGGCTATTCTGGTTCCCAACAAGAAGTTGTGATGGGTGCATTCTTAACAGCTTATACGAATACAAGTGTTACTAATAAATCCATTAATCCGCTCTCGAATATTCCTCTACCAAACTGGACAATCAATTACAACGGGCTTTCGAAATTTGCCTTTGCAAAGGATCTAGTGAAATCCTTTAAATTAAACCACGGATATTCTTCATCGACAAGTGTTAATGGAATGCAAACCAATTTGAACGCAGTGTTAGATGCGAATGGACAAGCAACTGCATTGGACTTAAATAATAATTACATTTCCGGAATGCAAATACAAAACATCACCATCTCGGAACGCTTTTCACCACTCATTGGTATGTTAGCAACTTGGAATATCTTAGGTAAAAACATTACCACCAATTTTGAATACAAGAAAGATCGTCAAACAACACTTTCCTTGAATAACAATCAAATTACAGAAGTTCTTGGGAAAGAAATTGTGGTTGGAACTGTCATTAATATCCCTAAACTGAAACTTCCAGTGCGTACTTTAAAAGCTAGTGACTTATTGATTAATGTGAATTTCTCTTTCCGCGATAATTCCACCATTATTCGCAAAGTAGTTGAAAATACAAACCAAGCAACTGCCGGTCAAACGACGGTTAGTTTCAAAGTAGATGCGAACTACAAACTATCCGATCATTTAAGTGCGATTTTCTATTACGAACAATTCCTCAACACACCAAAAGTATTCATTAGTTATCCAACTGGGAACTTGAAGACAGGAATTACACTTCGCTTTGACTTGAACGGATTAAAATAATGATTACAACTATTCGAAAAGCAGAACGTTCCGATGTTGCAGCCATATTCGCGCTTATTCAAGAACTAGCCCTTTACGAAAAAGCTCCTGAACAAGTCACGAATAATGCTGAACAATTAGCTATTGACCTATTCGACAAGCATCTCTGTGAGGCAATCGTCGCTGAAAAACAAAGCCAGGTAATTGGATTTGCACTCTATTATACCTCCTACTCTACTTGGAAAGGAGCTTGTTTATATTTGGAAGACTTCTACGTCATTGAATCCGAACGTCAGAACGGAATTGGTCAATTGTTGTTTAATCAAGTGCTGCAAATAGCAAAAGAACGCAAGGTCCAACGCATGGACTGGCAGGTATTGGAGTGGAATGAGCCTGCTATTCGATTTTATGAAAAACAAAAAGCTATACTGGATCCTGAATGGTTAAATGGTAGACTTTTCTTTTAACGCAAGTTTATTTGTAAGATGTCATCTAAATAGCAGTGTCTGTAGAAATTGATATTCTATGGCATGAAGACGGCTTCAAAAGTGACTTCCATAACTGAAACGCAAGAAATTGTTCAAGGAAGTACGATTGCCTATTTCAATGCGGATACCTTATATCAAGGAGTATATTTTGTAAAAATTAAAGGACAAAACGGTTCGAAAAAAATCGTGATTCAATAAGATAATAAAGTATAAGTAGAAGGAAAGGCACATTATCATGTGTCTTTTTTTATTTGGAATAGTTCTTAAACAATTTAATCCATTCATTTAGAATACGAAATATTCGTAAAAAAGGGCACTATGTTCATTTGACCCTGAAGGATATTCATTTACTGCAAATTGTACGAAACTAACATTCTATATTTATAATGAAATAAGGAGAGAAACAGGCTTCTTCTTATATGTAGAAGTTGACAGACTGCTTGGAGAGGCAGTTTTATTTTCTAGTTTGATAAGAGTTTAATAGTTTTTGTCGACGTCCCACGGGAATATATATAAGAAGCACCTGTCCTTATTTATTCAAAATGAACCACTCAGACTTTAATGTCTACTACTAGGAAGGGCTGAAAAGCCCTTTTTTTATTGTAT
>CANMFV010000064.1 GCA_947496835.1 Flavobacteriales bacterium
GATTCCCAAGTGTTTCCCATCTGACCTTTACCAGCACTTTGTTCATCTGCCAATATTACCGCAGCATTTTGACAAATTTGGTCGTTAATTAATTTGGCAGCAAAATTGTTAGTAGAGTCTACGGAATCAAGGTGATATAATACTTTTCCTATCGTGGTCATATCGGTTTTTAAGGAGCAGTAAAATTAAAATTTATCACGTAGTTTTGTATTAAATATTTGAAATGCGAAAAAAGACAGGAATTACAGAATCAGAACAATTGTGTCAAGCCATTGTTGAAGGAATGCAAGAGAATAAAGCAAAAGACATTTCCGTACTGGATCTGAGACATTTACCAAGCGCAGTATGTGATTTCTTTGTTATTTGTAGTGGAGAATCAAGCACGCACGTTGATGGTATTTCAAATGCTGTGACACGTTTCACAAGAAAAGAGTTAAAAGAAAAACCTTGGCACATTGAAGGTAAAACAAATAGTGAATGGGTTCTATTAGACTATATCAACGTAGTTGGACACATTTTTTACAAAGATGCTCGTTCATTTTTTGAAATCGAGGACTTGTGGTCGGATGCTGTTCGTACAGACATCCCAAATTTAAACTAGAAATTAACTATGTCAGAAGAAAAAAAGAAAAGTCCATTTTCCATCTATTGGATCTATGGGGCATTAGGAATCGCTTTGATTTCCTTCAATATTTTCATGAATTCCAGTCCTTCTGCTACCATCAAATACAAGGAGTCCTTGATGGAATTAGTAGACATCAAAGGTGTTAAGAATGTGAAAATCATTAACCAATCGAAGGCAGAATTTCAATTGAAAAATCAAGGGGTTTTATATGTTAAGCAGACCAATAAGCTTGATTTTCCTAGAATGAAAAAAATGCTAAAGGAACGCAAGGGAAAATCAACTCAAGTAATTTTTGAACTCGAAAACATCGGGAGTCCAACTAACTTTGAGAAAGCATTAGACGATCGCGGGTACCATGATTATCAAAATGATACGGAAGTAAATTACCTTGGAGACATTTTAGGATACTTATTACCATTTGTTTTGATTATCATCATTTGGATGTTTGTCATGCGACGCATGTCTGGCGGCAGCGGTGGCGGAGGTGGCGGAGGCCAAATCTTCAATATTGGAAAGTCTCGTGCTCAAGTTTATGAGAAAGGTAAATCAACCAATGTTACCTTTAAGGACGTAGCTGGATTAGTTGGGGCAAAAGAAGAAATTGTCGAAATCGTTGAGTTCTTAAAAAACCCAAAAAAATATACAGAGCTAGGAGCGAAAATTCCTAAAGGCGCATTGCTTGTTGGTCCTCCGGGAACTGGAAAAACGTTATTAGCAAAAGCCGTTGCAGGTGAAGCGAAAGTTCCTTTCTTTTCTTTATCCGGATCAGACTTCGTTGAAATGTTTGTAGGTGTCGGAGCCTCAAGAGTGAGGGATTTATTCCGTCAAGCAAAAGAAAAAGCGCCTTCTATTATATTCATCGATGAAATTGACGCGATTGGTCGTGCACGTGGAAAAAACAATGGATTCAATTCGAACGACGAGCGTGAAAATACCTTGAATCAGCTGTTAACAGAAATGGATGGATTCGGAACGAATTCCGGGGTAATTATCCTGGCTGCAACAAACCGCGCCGATGTTTTGGACGCTGCGTTGATGCGTGCTGGACGTTTTGACCGTCAGATTTACGTAGACATGCCTGATTTGAACGAGCGAAAAGAAATCTTCCAAGTTCACTTAAAACCATTGAAATTGGTTGAAGGATTAGATATCGACTTCTTAGCCAAACAAACACCGGGATTCTCTGGTGCAGACATTGCTAACTTATGCAACGAAGCTGCGTTAATTGCCGCTCGACACAACAAGAAACATGTGGAGAAGCAAGATTTCTTAGATGCCGTTGATAGAATTGTAGGTGGACTAGAGAAAAAACATAAAATCATTACAAAAGTTGAGAAAAAAGCGATTGCCTTTCATGAAGCAGGACATGCGACGATTTCTTGGATGTTACAATACGCACATCCATTGGTGAAAGTAACGATTGTTCCTCGCGGACAATCATTGGGAGCGGCTTGGTATTTACCAGATGAGCGCAGCATAACCACAACCGAGCAGATTTTAGATCAAATGTGTTCAGCGTTAGGTGGCCGTGCAGCAGAGCAATTAGCTTTTGGTAAAATTAGTACTGGTGCGTTGAGTGATTTGGAGAAAGTAACCAAACAAGCCTATGCAATGGTTTCCATTTATGGACTGAATGAGCGAGTTGGAAACATTTCGTTCTACGATTCACAAGGACGTGATTCATTCACAAAACCTTATTCCGAGGATACTGCTCGCATTATCGATGAGGAAGTTTCTAAGTTAGTGGAGAGTCAGTACCAACGAGCGCTTCAAATATTGTCTCAAAATCAAGCTCAGTTAACTGAATTAGCAGAACAATTATTAGCCACAGAGGTTATCTTCAAAGAAGACTTGGAACGTATTTTTGGAAAACGACAGTGGGAAAGTGACGAATTGGTAGAAGAGAAAGTGATTGTCGAAAATATGACTGAAACGGCTGATGTCATTACTGTAGAGTCGTCAGATACTGAAAAACCGGTTGAAGATAATTCCTCTGCTAACGAATCAAAAGAGGAGACCAAAGAAGATTCAAGCGAACAAACTGAAGCTAAATAATTTGGAAAAAATACTCGTTTTTAAATCCCGTGAGCAGTATACTTTTGTACAAGCGAAGCTAATATTATCCGATCTTGATATTCCTTTTCAAGAAAGGAATACAATGGTCTCAATGTTCAATGACTTCGGTAGTTTTGAAATCTATGTACCTTCGGAGTTTGAACTTGAAGCAAAAAAACGTTTAGAAGATGCCTTTAGGTAATTTAGCATTAAGGAGTATAACAGGAGTAATCTTCGGCGCTGTTGTCATTGGTTCGATACTCTGGCATCCGTATGCGCAGATGGCTGTATTTTCCGTTTTCATGTTGATTGGACTTGCTGAATTCTATCGTCTGTTTAAAAATCATCCCGTTGTTGAAGTAAGTTCAGAAATTGGAATTTTTATTGGTTGTTTTATTTATGTTCTTCTTATTGGCTTAAGTTTGGCCAACCTTCCAATCATCGTTATTACCATTCTTTTCCCCTTGTTTTTCACCTTGATATTAAATGAACTATGGGCGAAAAAAGAACATCCATTAATAAATATTTCCGTTTTAGTTTTTGGAATTATTTATGTCGTTATTCCATTCTACTTGAGTATTGATTTAAGTTTGAGAAATACATCTTACCTGCCTCATGTGGTCGGTATGTTTTTATTAATTTGGACGAACGATTCTTTCGCCTATTTTAGTGGTAGACTTTTTGGAAAACACAAATTATTCGAACGTATTTCACCTAAAAAAACATGGGAAGGAACGATTGGAGGAGTGATTTTTACCTTGATTTTAGGATACATTATCGGAACATATATTAACGAAGGGGAAACTTTGTTTTGGGTAGTTTCTGCGATTATTATTGCGCCATGTGCCATTTTTGGAGATTTACTCGAATCACTTTTCAAACGAAGTTTAAATATTAAGGATTCAGGCACCATCCTTCCAGGACATGGTGGCATATTAGATCGATTCGATGCGGCGCTTTTTGCGATACCGTTTTTTTATTGTTGGTCGATGATTTATTTATTTTGGTAAACTATGACATTACACAGAGAAGGTAAAAATATCATGTTGTGGAGTATTTTCTCCACCGTTGTATTAAGTGGACTAATCCATTATTTTTTGAGCGAGTGCTGTCCGATTGTATATTGGATCTTGCAAATTGGATTCCTTGTTTTACTTGGACTCGTCATACAATTCTTTCGCGTTCCTAATCGAACATGTGCTGGAGAATCTTTCGACATTATGTGTCCTGCAGATGGCAAAGTGGTCGTAATTGAAGAGACTACTGAAACAGAATATTTCAAGGACCGTCGAATTCAAATATCCATTTTCATGTCCCCATTGAATGTACACGCCAATTACCATCCGATTACTGGTGTCGTTAAATACGTAAAATATCATCCAGGATTATTTCTTGTTGCATGGCATCCAAAAAGCAGCACGGATAATGAACGTAGCACTTTTGTGGTTGCACATGAATCAGGAAAAGAAGTGTTGTTCCGTCAAGTTGCGGGTGCTGTTGCCAGAAGAATTTGTTACTACCCTACAGAAGGGCAATATGTAGAAATGGGTTCAGAATTTGGATTTATTAAATTTGGGTCAAGAATTGACCTATACCTTCCTTTAGGCACAAAAATTGATGTAGCCATTGGAGATGTTGTCAAAGCAAAATTGACGCGTATTGGAAAACTTAATTAATTTGTATATTTACCTTTTAAAATCAAACATTATGAAAAAAGTATTTTTAGCATTAGCTTTATTCACTTACGCTGGGTCAATGGCGACATCAACGTATGCAGCAGTAACTGGAACTGAGGTTGTCAAAAAAGACGACGATAAGAGAAAAAAGAAAAAGAAAAAAGGTTCTTGTTCTTCTCAACAAGGTAAATCTTGCTCAACGACACAACAATCTTGTTGTTCTAAAAAATCAAACTAATCCAATTTCTTAGGAATAAAAAAGGCCATCAATTGATGGCCTTTTTTATTAACTGAACATTTTCTGATACCCCTCTTGGTATTTCTCAAGAATTTTCTTTCTCTTCAATTTCAGTGTTGGTGTGAGTTCTCCCCCATCAATTGTAAATTCAGCTGGAAGCAAGGCAATTTTCTTTACTTGTTCCCAATTTCCAAAAACTTGGTTTATTTCTGCAACTTCTTGGTTCATTCGATCAATAAAAACACTTTGTTTAATGATTTCCTCGTTGCTCATTGATTGGAAATTTTGTCCATGACGGTGTGCCCATTCCTTTGCAAAAGCAAAATTCGGTACTATAAAGGCTGCGGGAAATTTCTCCCCTTCACCAATGACCATAATTTGTTCTATAAAACGTGATTCTTTGAATCGATTTTCCATCGCCTGGGGAACAATGTACTTCCCTCCTGACGTTTTAAATATTTCTTTTTTTCTGTCTGTTATTTTTAAGAATTTATCTTCTTGAAACTCTCCAATATCCCCTGTGTGAAACCACCCTTCTTTGTCAATCACTTCATTTGTTGCTTCTTCATTGTTATAGTAACCCATCATGACGTTTGGTCCTTTGACCAAAATCTCTCCGTCAGCCGCGATTTTAACCTGCACACCTTCTATCAATGCTCCAACTGTACCGATGCGAATACCCGTCACAAAATTATTTACCGTGACAACGGGTGATGTTTCCGTCAATCCGTAACCTTCTAAAATTGGAATGTCCGCTGCTAGAAAAATCCGTGCTAATCGGGGTTGAAGAGCAGCACTTCCTGAAGCAATTGCTTTGACGTTTCCACCTAGTGCTTCTTTCCATTTTGAAAAAATCAATTTTCGGGCGATGCCTAACTTAAATTTAAAAAATGGGGAAGTATGAACGTTATCATAATTTTCAGCTAAGTTTAAAGCCCAATAAAACAATGTTCTTTTAATGCCTTTTAACTCATCGCCTTTCGCCATGATTTTATCAAAAACTTTTTCAATCAATCTTGGAACTGCCGAAAACACGTCAGGTTTGACTTCCCTTATATTATCACCGATTGTGTCCATAGATTCAGCAAAATGCACAGAACAACCTAAATACATGTATAGGTAATGTAACATACGTTCATACACGTGACAAATGGGTAAAAACGTCAATACACGAGAATTATTGTCGGCTGGAATCGGAGCTATACATGCGGCAACATTTGACAATAAATTTCGATGAGACAGCATCACTCCCTTCGGATTTCCCGTCGTTCCGGATGTGTAAATAATCGTTACTAAATCCTCGTTTTTAACCTGTTTCATTCGTTCAAACACAAGATCTGCATCAGTATGCGTTCTTTGGTCTTCGATGTGCGACCAATGCGGAACAGATTCCAACTTATCAAAAGAGAACAAATGTTCTAAACTAGGAACATCACCACGAACATTGGATATTTTATCTGCTAATTCTTGATTAGATACAATACAAATTTTTGCCGAACAATCATTTAAAATAAAACGATAGTCATTTTCTGAAATATTCGGGTACAGAGGGACTAAAATTGCACCTGTTTTTTGAACAGCAATATCTAGAATATTCCATTCCAATCGATTTGAACTTGCTACCGCAATGCGATCCCCCGCTTGGATGCCCATTGAAATCAATCCACGTGCAACCTTTATGGTTCGATCAATGA
>CANMFV010000065.1 GCA_947496835.1 Flavobacteriales bacterium
CAGTCAGCTGAACTGTAACATTTGTTCAATATATTCGTTGAAAAGGAGCGTAAGCTCCTTTTTTTATGCTCGAACATTTTATCCAATACCTTTCTTTTGAAAAAAGATACTCCCCGCATACCATTGGAGCGTACGAGCATGATGTGCAGCAATTCATCGATTTTGCTGATCTCTCAACCAAAACAGACTTTCAAGAAGTAAATTCATTCCTCGTTCGTGGTTGGATTGTCCAACTGATTGATGATGGAATAAGTAACCGCAGTGTCAACCGGAAATTAGCTTCTTTGAGAACTTATTTTAAATGGTTGAGAAAAGAAGGTCACATCACTACGAATCCACTTGCTAAAATTCAAGGTCCAAAAAACGAAAAACGCTTACCTATTTTTGTGAAAGAATCAGAATTGGATTCAACAAAAACAAGTTTGCTTTTTTCAACGGATTTTAATGGTGTTCGCGACGAGTTAATGTTCGAACTATTTTATCAGACTGGGATTCGTCTGAGCGAGCTTATAGGCCTCAAGGATTCAGATGTGAGCGAGCAACACATCAAAGTGCTCGGAAAACGCAGCAAAGAGCGATTAATACCCATTTCAAATGAACTAAGTCAAACAATTCAATTGTTTCGCACAATGAAAAAAAAGATGAACATCGATTCATTGAAACTTTTCACACGTGAAAATGGCTTGGACTTATACCCATCGTTGGTTTACCGAAAAATTAATACAATTCTAGGAACCTTAACGACCTCCGATAAAAAAAGTCCACATGTGCTTCGTCACACTTTCGCCACTCATTTATTGAACAGAGGAACAGGTTTGGAAACGCTGAAAGACTTATTGGGCCACGCAAATTTATCAGCAACTCAAGTATATACTCACAACTCCTTTGCCCAACTAACAGCTGTTTATGCGCAAGCGCATCCACGAGGGATGCAGAAATCAAAATAGTTGTAGAGTCGCTGTCTGAAATTCTATATCTTTGCATCGAATTTTTTGTATATGAAGTTAGTAACTGTAGGAAGTGTAGCGTTTGACGCTATTGAAACACCGTTTGGAAAAACGGATAAAATCGTTGGTGGAGCTGGAACGTTTATTTCTTTGGCTTCTTCGTTTTTTGCGAAAGAGCAAGGTCTGATATCTGTGGTAGGAGAAGATTTTCCAAACGAAACATTGTCATATCTAACTTCTCGTGGGGTGAATATCGATGGCGTTCAAATTAAAAAAGGAGAAAAAACATTCTTTTGGTCAGGAAAGTATCACAACGACATGAACTCACGTGACACATTAGTGACTGAATTAAATGTTCTTGGAACATTCGATCCAATCATCCCTGAAGTTTGCCAAAATGCAGGTTATTTAATGCTCGGTAATTTGAGTCCACAAGTACAACTAACGGTGATCAATCGCATGGAAAAACGTCCAAAGTTAATTGCTATGGACACCATGAATTTTTGGATGGATATCGCCTTGGATGATTTGAAGGAAACGATGAAGCACATAGACATCCTGATCATAAACGATGAAGAAGCAAGACAACTTTCGAAAGAATACTCATTGGTTCGTGCGGCTAAAATCATTCGTGATATGGGTCCAAAAACCTTAATCATTAAGAAGGGCGAGCATGGTGCATTATTGTTCCACGAAGAAAATATTTTCTTTGCCCCAGCTTTACCGCTAGAGGAAGTGTTTGATCCAACTGGAGCCGGTGATACCTTCGCTGGTGGATTTATGGGGTACTTGGCAGCAACAAATGATGCGTCTTTTGAGAACATGAAGCGCGCAATTATTGCAGGATCAGCATTGGCCTCATTTTGTGTGGAGAAATTCGGAACACAAAGACTAACAGAAATTACGATTGAAGATATTAATCACCGAATTAGTCAATTCGTGGTATTGTCTAACTTTGAAATGAACCTATAATGGAACTCACTAACTTTCAAGAAAAAATACAATTATTAGAGTCCGCAGAGGATTTAATCGGACTTGGTAGAGATGTATCAGAACTTCGTCAAGAATTTGAAGATTTCATGATCGAGGCTGAACGTGTTGAGCAAGTTAAAAGACTTGAAGCTGCAGATCAAGGAGCAAGCTATGAGGAATTCGATTATGCTCCTGTAAAAGAAGCTTTTTTTGATGTCTACAAGTCATTTCAAGATAAAAGAAAAAAACAAGTGGAGTTAAAAACAGCACTTGAAAATGAAAATTTAAAACAGAAGAAAGCACTCGTTGAACGCTTAAAAGATGTGATCGAAAACGAGGAGAAAATCGGAACGGCCTTTAATGCCTACAAGGAAATCCATGAAAACTGGAAAAAGGTTGGGGACATTCCACGTGACAAACGTGAGGCTTTGCAAAAAGAGTACTCTCGATTGCTTGAGATTTTCTTCTACAACATAAAAATTTACAAAGAATTAAAAGAACATGATTACAAGCGTAATCAACAATTGAAGGAAGCACTTCTTTTTAAATTAAAACAGTTGCGTACGGCAAATTTGCCGGTTCGTGAGGCGGAGGCCAGTCTTCGTTCGCTTCAGGATGAATGGGAAGAAATAGGTCCGGTTCAAAATGAAGAATGGGAATCATTGAAGAATGCTTATTGGGAAACTGTTCGCGGAGTTTACGATAAATTTAATGAGCATTACGAACAACAAAGAGTCGTTCTCAAAGAAAACATTGATGCTAAAAAGGCGCTAATTGAGAAATTAATTGCTGTCAATGAAACCCTTATAAATGTTTCATCTGCAAAAGATTGGGAACAAAAAACAAAAGATGTCTTAGGGTTACAAGAGGCGTGGAAAAAGATTGGATTCGGTTCTCGAAAAGAAAATGAATTGGTTTACCAAGAATTCCGTAAACATTGCGATGTCTTTTTTCAAGCGAAAAAGGAATTCTCAAAGGACATTGAAAGTAAGTTCAAGGATGTAGCAGACAAAAAACGAAAACTAATTGAGGAAGCAAAAGCTTTAAGTCACTCTCAAGAGTGGAAAAGCACCTCGGAAAAATTGATTCAACTTCAAAAAAGATGGAAAGAATCTGGAAACGCTGGACATCGTTTTGAGAATAAATTATGGACCGAATTCAGAGGTGCGTGTAATGTCTTTTTTGAGGCTAAAGAAGCTCATTTTAAAGTGCAGGATGATGCCAATACTTCCAATCTTACGGCTAAAAATGAATTGATTTCAGAAGTTCAAGCTTGGGATGTTCCAAGTGATAAACAGGAGGCAATTGCTTCGTTGAGAGCGTTCCAAAATAGATTCAATGAGTTGGGACAAGTTCCAATCAAGGATAAAAATACGGTCTATCAAAATTTCAAAAAAGCCATTGATGAAAAATATGCGGCATTGAAATTAGAAGGCCAAGAAAAAGAAAACATTCTTTTCAAGGCAAAATTGGATAACTTGGAATCTAGTCCTGACCGTGTTAGATTATTTCAAGGGGAGAAAAATGAAATCCGCAAGCAGATTGACCTTCTGAATAAAGAAATGATGTTGTTGGAAAACAACCTTGGATTCTTTGCTAAATCTAAAGGGGCAGATGCCTTAAGAGCGGATGTGGACAAAAAGGTGAAGCACGCTCAAGAACGAATTCAACAATTGAAACAAAAACTTAAATTAATCCCGAATGAATAGTTTCATCAATGTTTTGTTATTGGCCGTCACTTTTCCAACAATGTTATTGTCGGTTTTTGTTGGCTTCGATTTACCCATTGATTTTTTGAATACAACAGGAGCTAATTTAATGTATCGATTTGAAATTTTCCTCGGTCTTGGATTGGTTTATGCCATCATCAGCTTGCGTCGTTCTGTTCGCCGATGGATGGGTGTTTTTATGACCTCCAAAACAGCAAAATTTGCATGGAACGGTATTATTAGTCGTGAGCGTAAACAACGCGTAATTCTTTATACTTCGATTGAATCGATTGTAATGGCTTTCCTCGCTTTATCTTATAATTATGTTACCGAACAAACAATTTTTATTAGTGCTGTTCTAGTCTTTTTTTCCATTGAATCGTTGATTTTTTTAATAGTGAATGTGAAAAATAATTTTAGAGTCGGAATTACCTCAAAAGCTATACTTGTCAGCGACCGCGAAATCATTTTAATTTACCTTGCCGGACTTCGAAAAGTGAGTGTGAGTCAACAGACGGTCTATTTCGATTATATTCAAGACTTACAGCTATCTTTTCCCATTGATTGTGTGGAAGCATCAGAACGCACCACATTTTTTACGAGTCTTGAAGCACAATTAGATCCGAATCGTGTACTTTTCCAAAATACAACTCAAAAGTAATTTTGTACTTTCGGAGTAATATTTAACACAAGAACGCTTGAAAATACTGCTTATTCGTTTTAGCTCTATCGGAGATATCGTTCTCACTTTCCCGGTGGTTCACGCGATACGGAAAGCTTTTCCAGAAGCAAAAATACATTTTGCGAGTAAAAAAAGTTTTGAAACACTATTACTCGGCACAAAGGGAATTCACAAATTTCATTTTCTTTCAGACTCATTTTCTTCTTTCAAAAGTGAAATAAAAAGTGAAGAATTTGATTACATAATTGACTTACATAATAATTTAAGAACGAGGAGATTAACACTTGGCATTCCAGCGAAAATCGCGCGTTTCGATAAATTAAATTTACGTAAATGGCTTTTTACTAAGTTTAAATTTAATGCATTACCGAATGTCCATGTAGTAGACCGTTATTTGGAAACATTAAAAGTGCTGGGGATAAATTCCGTCGATCAAACGAGAAATCAGTTTCATATTCCTACTTCAAGCAACATAAACATCCTGGAACGATTTCCAATGTTAAATGGTTCTTATGTTGCTGTTGCAATTGGAGCGCAGTTTAAAACGAAACGAGTGCCCAAAGAAAAATGGCTCGAGATTTTTCGTGAAACAGATTCTCAATTTCTCATTGTTGGTGGAGAAATGGACCGTGAAATAGGTGATTGGTTAGTTGATAATTGTCCATCGAAAATCATTGTTAACACCTGCGGAGAATTGACTATACTTGAATCTGCAAGCGTTGTTTCTCAAGCAAAAAGTTTACTGACAAACGATACTGGAATGATGCACATTGCAGCCTGTTTTGATACTCAAATTATTTCAATTTGGGGAAATACAACGCCAGATTTTGGCATGAGCCCATACAGACCACAAGGAACAAAAACCGATAAAATCTTTCAGGTTGATGGACTTTCATGCCGCCCATGTTCTAAAATTGGACACCAAGAATGCCCGAAAAAACACTTTCGATGCATGCACGAGCAGGATGCAAAAGCAATAGCGCAATGTATAGTAAAAAACTAAGCCTCCAGGAATAGTTTTTTTAATTCTGTCGCTTCGGAAGGTTTCATTTTCCCAGCCAAAATCAAACTAAGTTGTTTTCGTCTAAGTGCCCCTTCAAAACGTTCAATTTCTTCCGCCGTTTCAGGGATTAGTTCGGGAACTTGTATCGGACCTCCATTTTGATCTACCGCCACAAATGTATAAATGGCTTCATTGCATTTTTCTTTCGCCCCAGTTAGGTTGTCTTCAACGAAAACATCGACAAATATTTCCATAGAGGAGTTGAATGCGCGAGAAACTTTTGCTTCTAAGGTAACGATAGATGCATGGTTGATTGGTTTCTGAAATGAAACATTGTTAACGGATGCTGTGACCACTACTCGTTTACAATGACGGTGAGCGGAAACACTTGCAATAACGTCCATCCAAGCCAATAATTGTCCCCCAAACAAATTCCCTAATGTATTCGTGTCATTTGGCAATACCACTTTGGTGGAAATCGATAAGGTATCACTTGCTTTAACTGCTTTCATAAAGGCAAAATTAGTGAAATATCAAGCACCCTGAAACAAATGTCCTTTTTGATGTGTTAGCAATGTGAAATAATTGTGAAATAGTGAATAATTCACTAATTTTAACGCTGAACTATTTTGCTATAAAACTACTTACTATGAAAAAAAGACAGTTACTCTTATCTTTTTTATCAGTCCTGACGATTTCCATGAATGCTTTTGCACAACAAAAACGCGTACTAGACCCTGGAAACATGCGCCAAGGCGAATCAATTGAATATTGTATTCAGCACAAAAAACAGGCTGAATTGATGAAGAATCCTGCTTACGTGAAAGCCAAAG
>CANMFV010000066.1 GCA_947496835.1 Flavobacteriales bacterium
AGAGGAGAAATACTGGCACCTGTGGAACTAGATTTGTCAGATGTTTACGTGGTACTATTAAATCCAGGGATACATGTGGGAACAAAAGAAGCTTACGACGGAGTTTCGATAGGAGAAAATGTCGCTAAGATTGAAGAAATCGTGCAAAAACCGATTGAACAATGGAATGACTTGCTGAAAAACGATTTCGAAACATCTGTTTTTCAACAGTACCCCGAAATTCAAACACTAAAAGAATCATTGTATCAATCAGGTGCGATTTACGCAGCCATGTCGGGCTCTGGGTCTAGTGTTTTTGGGCTATTTACAAATGAAGTAGTAGCAATGAATTTAAATTCCAACCATCTTATCTACAAAGGACGGTTTATAAAACTCCCTTAGAAATTTATAAAGTATTTCTTTAATTCCAATTTTCTTTTTATTTTTGGAGTTGTCATTCTGACACTAAGTATTTTTTAACCTTTTAAAAATTGAACTATGAAAAAAATGTTTACTTTTCTAGCTACCGCATTTATTAGTGTAGCTTCTTACGCACAATTCACAGTAACTTACCAAGTGGATATCACTGGTTATTTAGCTGGTGGAGCAACATTGAACCCTAATGGTATCCGTGTTGGTGGAAACTTTGGTGATTTCGGAGGTACTGTTGCAGCAGGTGCAATGTCAAGCTGGTCTCCTTCAGATGCTAATTCAGCGATGACTGACCAAGGAAACAACATCTGGTCAATCGATGTAACTTACCCGGATGCTTCTTTACAATCGACACAAATCTACAAATTTGTGAACGGAGATTGGGGAACAAATGAAGGTACAGATCCATTAAACACAATTGCCCCTGATTGTGGTACTGATGATGGTTCAGGAAACATTAACCGTACCTACTTATTGACAGCAGGAACTGTATGTTATGTTTGGGATGCATGTACTGCATGTGGATCAGGAAATGTTGCTGAAAATGCAATCAATAACTTGACTGTTTCTCCAAACCCAACTTCAGAAGTTGCTAACTTCAAATTTGATGTAAACAATGCATCTGAAGCTACAATTACTTTATTTGATTTAACAGGAAAAGAAGTTGCTACGAAAACAATCGCAGTTTCTGCTTCTAACAATGTTGAAGTAAATACAGCTAACTTGTCTGCTGGTTCTTACATTTACAAAGTATTTGCTGGTGACAAAGTTGCTACAGGAAAATTGATCAAACAATAATTTTTTAATTATTTATTGAGAGCCTAAGTTGAAAGATACTTAGGCTTTTTTTTACCTTAAACATTTCTATATGAAACATGTCATCCTTACCGTAGTTGCGAGCATATATAGTTCAATTGTCATCGCACAAGTTTTAGAAGTTTCCCCAGCTTTTCCAACCGTAAATGATGTGGTCACCATCACCTATGATGCCACACAAGGAAATGGAGCGCTGACTGGTCAGTCTCAAATTTATGCCCATGCAGGATTAATTACAAGTGCAAGCACATCGCCATCCAATTGGCAATACGTTCAAGGAGCTTGGGGGACAGTAGATCCTGAAGTGTCAATGACAAACATCGGAAATAATAAACATACGATCACGATCGACATCGATCAATTTTACGGGTATCCACTCGCAACAACTACTGTGCTCAAACTGGCGTTCGTTTTCCGTACAGCAAATGGCAGCATTGTCGGACGAGCAGCAGATGGAGGAGATATTTTTTACGATGTGTATCCTGTGAATGCTGGATTACTCGGACAGTTTTTCCATCCTAACAATGGAAGTATTTACAACCTAAATGATCAAATCGCTATTAATGCTGAAGCGAATACTCCGTCAACATTGTATTTGAAAGAAGATGGCAACGTTTTGACCACCTTAACAAATGCTACAACCTTAAATTATACTTTAACAGCAAGTTCTGCCGGAACGCATTTGTTGGAATTTGAAGTGAACGACGGTACTTCAACCATTATAGATAGTATGTATTACACGGTAAACCCGCCAGTTAATGTTATTAACCCAACAATTACCGGATTAATAAATGGGGTAAATTACATCAACGATACAACGGTGATTTTTCAATTGTACGCACCACAAAAACAACACATTTATGTCATTGGTGATTTTAATAATTGGACACCAACAGCTGCTTACCACATGAATTTGTCCACCAATAATGCTACATGGTGGTTAGAAATCACAGGGCTTACTGCTGGACAAAAATACGGTTATCAATATTTTATTGATGGCACAATGAAATTTGCAGATCCTTTGAGCTCGCTAATTTTAGATCCAAATAACGATGGTAATATCGGCGCTGTAACAAATCCGAATCCACTGCCTTATCCAACTGGACAAACAACTGGATTTGTTTCTGTTTTTCAACCAGGTGCAACACCCTATGATTGGCAGAATACAAGTTTTCAGGGTCCAGCCAAAAAAGACCTAGTCATTTACGAATTATTAGTGCGTGATTTTGTCGCAAAACACAATTATCAAACACTCATAGACACATTAGCTTATTTGGATGAACTTGGAATTAATGTGATTGAATTAATGCCTCCTGGTGAATTTGAAAACAATGAAAGTTGGGGATACAATCCTTCTTTTCACAAGGCATTAGATAAATATTATGGTACTCCCGAAAAATTCAAAGAATTCGTTGACAGTTGTCATAACCGTGGCATTGCTGTAGTTGTCGATATGGTATTGAACCACGCATTTGGACAAAATCCAATGGTAAATATGTACTGGGATGCAGCGAATAATCGTCCGGCAGCAAATAATCCTTGGTTCAATGCGATTTGTCCCCACGAACCATACTGTTGGGGATATGATTTCGATCATACGCGAATGGCAACACAAGCATACATTGACCAAGTGAATAAATTTTGGTTAGATGAATACCATGTGGATGGATTCCGATTTGATTACACGAAAGGATTTGTAAATAACGCATCAGGATACAGTATGGAACGTATTAACATACTTAAACGAATGGCTGATAAGATTTGGGAAGTGAAGTCGGATGCCTATATGATTTTAGAACATTGGTGCGATAACTCGGAAGAAATTCAATTAGCGAATTACGGCATGATGCTTTGGGGGAATTTAACGTATGGATACGGTGAATCAACAATGGGTTACACAAGCACATCAAATATCAGTTCAGGGATTTATACAAATAGAACTTGGACCGTTCCTCATTTAGTATCCTACATGGAAAGCCATGACGAAGAACGCTTGATGTTCAAGAACCTATCTTACGGAAATCAAACTAATCCAAACCATAATGCAAAAACATCTTATGTAGCATTGGGACGTATGCAAACCGCAGCGGTTATTTTCTTAACTCAGCCTGGCCCACGAATGATTTGGCAATTTGGTGAATTGGGATACGATATCTCCATTGACAATCCATGTCGTGTGTGTAATAAACCCATTCTATGGAATTACTTTACGCAAGCTAGAAGACGTCAATTATATGATGTGTATGCTGCGACCTTGAAATTGAGAAATGATTACGAAACATTTCGTTCCTTGAATTTTACCTACAACTTAAGTGGCGCCGTGAAAAAAATGAAGTTAAGCGACCCGTCGATGAACGGTGTTGTGATCACTAATTTTGCTGTAACTTCTCAAAATGGATCTCCAAATTTCCATCACAATGGATGGTGGTACGAATATTTCACTGGTGACAGCTTAAATGTTTCAGATGTCAACATGAATTTCGCATTGGAGCCAGGCGAATACCGAATCTATACAGATGTACGTTTAGATCAACCTTTTATCACCGATGCACCTGTATCAATTGATGAAGTAATGGAATCACATTTCCCTTTAAATGTCTATCCAAACCCAAGTGTGAGTGATTTACATGTAGCGTTTACTTCAGAAGGAATGGATGCGATGGAATTAAAGGTGCTAAATGAAGCGGGACAAGTAGTATACTCGGAAATAGGAACCACAAATCCAGGTGATAATGATGTTTTATTGAATGTACAAGACTGGAAAAATGGTTATTACCATGTTTTGCTAAGAGTAGGGAAATTTTATTCGAATGAAGCATTTATTATTCAACATTAATGAAGTCCATTTGCCTCTTTGTCCTTTTAGTCTTCATAGGGTTGAGTGTCAAAGCTCAGTTCGTTCATCCTACGAATAATAATGCATTTCTTCAAAATGAAGTGGCCAGTGTTTACGTGACGATGTCTGCGGTCGATGCACAGATAATGGTGACGGACAGTTTGTATTCGGATTTCCCCTTTGTAACATCTGTGATCTATTCCTCTTCAGCCATTCAAGATACCATTACGAACGTAGGAATACATGTACGTGGAAATACCTCCAGAGATGCAGCAAAGAAATCTTTTGAATTGTCATTCAATTCATACGTTCCAGGTAGAAAATACCGTGGATTAGAGAAAATGAAGTTGAATGGAGAACACAATGATGTGTCTATTTTGCGTTCCAAGGTTTCGTATAATTTATTAACGCAATGCGGACTTCCATCTCCTCGAACCAGTTACATTAAATTATACATCAATAATGAATACAAAGGATTATACATACATATCGAACATTTTGACGAAGAATACATCCAAAAAAGATTTCCAAATGACAATGAAGGGAATCTCTTCAAATGTTTTTATGGTTCAGATTTAACGTATCACGGAACGAATCCAACGTATTACCAAAATACCTATAAGTTGAAAACAAATGAAGCGTTGAATGATTATTCAGGACTCATTCAATTCATCAATGTTTTAAACAACTCCGCTGCAGCTAATTTCGTGTGTGACATACAAGATGTTTTTGACGTAGAATCCTATTTAAGAACACTTGCAGTTGAAATCTTGATTGGACAATGGGACGGATATGCCTACAATAAAAACAACTACTTCCTGTATGAGCGCCCATCGGATGGTAAATTCATCTTCATGGAATATGATTTAGATAACACCTTTGGTATCGATTGGTTCAATGAAGATTGGTCCACAAGAAACATCTATTCATGGTCCAACTCAAATAGACCTCTCTATTCGAAATTATTGCTGGTTCCTTATTTCAAGGACCGATTTAATTACCACATGAAAGACATTCTTACGAATTATTTTGTCCCAACTAATCTTACAAGCAGTCTACAATCCATCCAGAATTTAATTTCCAGTGCCGCTTTAGCCGATGATTACAAAGGATACGACTACGGTTTTACGGATCAAAATTTCTTGGATGCCATCGATCAAGCGTGGGGATTTCATGTGACACAATCCATCAGTGAATACATCCAAAACAGATATAGTACTGCGAACAGCCAAGTATTGGCACACCAAAACATTCAGAACCCATGTACAACAGGATTTGTAGAATTTGCTTCCGAAAATGCATTCAAAGCAATAAAGGCTGTAGATGTAATGGGTAGAGAAATACCTTTAGATACTAAAAATTGTATCAAAATTGTGAGCTATGAAAATGGATCGGTTAAACAACTTTATGAATATGAATAAGGGATACTTTCTATCAATCGTAATGTTCTGTGTAGTTCAATTGAATGCGCAAATCTTAACACATGTAGAACCTGCCAATTGGTGGGTTGGAATGGAGCACCATGAAGTACAAGTCTTATTGCATGGAAAAAACATCGCCAACTATCAGGTGGAGGTTTCAGGATTGCCAATCACAGGAATTATTAAAACGGAAAATCCGAATTATTTATTTGTTACCGTTGAAACAAAGGATAAAGTTGCCGGCACTTATCCGATTAAACTCATCGATAAGAAAAAGGAAATCACCCATTTTGACTTCAAACTTGAAGAACGAATGAATAACAGTGCGCTAAGGGAAAGTTATTCTTCTGCTGATGTCATTTACTTATTAATGCCAGATCGCTTTGCGAATGCCAATGAGGGACTTGACACGCATCCGGACACGAAAGAAGTCTCAGATCGTTCGAATCCAGGTGGACGTCACGGTGGAGACATCATGGGGATCATTCAACATTTAAATTACATCAAAGAATTGGGAGCAACCACCATTTGGACAACTCCTATGTTAGAAGATAACGAAGAGACATATTCCTACCATGGTTATGCGCAGTCTGATTTATATAAAATTGATCCACGCTATGGAACC
>CANMFV010000067.1 GCA_947496835.1 Flavobacteriales bacterium
AATTGGCAACATCTATTCAAAAGCATCTACCTGAATTCACAATCTCCTATGAACCTGATTTTCGTCAAGCAATTGCCGACAGTTGGCCAAATAGCATTAATGATTCATATGCTCAAAAAGAATGGGGATGGAAAGCAAAGTTTGATACCGATACTATGGTGAAAGAGATGTTGGACAACGTTGGTGTCTAATTTTTTAGATTTTTTTTGATTTCATAAATCCCTTTATTGACAAACGTTTCAGATGGAATGTTAGTTATTTTTATTATTTTGTTTAACCTTTTTTGATTTTCGTTAAACATTTTTGTTTAACTTTATCACTCAATTGTTAAACAAAGTAATATGTCAACCTTAGAATTTAATGAAGCACTTGTTGGTTTAGAAAATAACCTAACATCCTTTGCTATGAGTTTTACTCGAAATCAAGAGGATGCGAAAGATTTAACGCAGGAAACCATGTTAAAAGCGATTACTTATCGTAATTATTACACACCACAAACTAATTTTAAAGCCTGGGTGTTTACCATTATGCGTAATTTGTTTATCAATCAATACCGACGCAAAGTAAAATCCGGGGCTATTTTTGATCATTCAAAAGAAGCATTTTTAGTGTCAAATACACCAAGTCGCGAAGAATCTGCCATAGAAATCATTTCTGTGAAAGATATTCAAGAAAAAATAGATAATTTAGGGGATGATTATAAGGAACCCTTCGAAATGCATTTTCAAGGATTCAAATACAAAGAGATTGCGGACAAATTAAATATTCCAATTGGTACAGTGAAAAGTCGTATTTTTATTGCTCGAAAAAAATTAATGGAATGTTTACCAGACTTTGCTTTTTCAGCAAATTAATTTATGAGTAAAAAAGTCACCATTCTTGGAGCTGGAATTTCCAGCTTGTCCACAGCAGCCTTTTTAGGTAAAGCAGGTTACGACGTCACCATTTTAGAAAAGAATAGCCTTATAGGCGGACGCGCACGTCAATTTGAATCTGACGGATTCACGTTTGATATGGGTCCAAGTTGGTACTGGATGCCCGATGTTTTTGAACGTTTTTACAATCAATTTGGACACACAGCAAGTGATTTCTACGAACTAAAACGTTTAGATCCTTCTTATAGAGTATATTGGCCTGATCACAGTTACACCGATGTTCCGGCATCAATGAAGGAATTAGAAGAATGGTTTGAATCAATGGAACCTGGAAGCACACTTCAACTACGTAAATTCTTAAAAGACGCGGCATACAAATACCAAGTTGGCATGCAAGATTTAGTTTACAAACCAAGTCTGAGCCTATTGGAATTCGCTGACAGACGCGTTTTAGGTGGATTATTGAACATGCATTTGCTATCTTCTTTTTCCACATATATTCGAAAGTACTTCAAACACCCGAAGATTTTGTCACTTTTGGAGTTTCCAGTACTTTTTTTGGGTGCAATGCCTAATGAAACACCAGCACTCTACTCTTTAATGAATTACGCTGATATGTCTTTGGGAACCTGGTATCCAATGGGTGGAATGCATAAATTCATTGAAGCGTTTGCCGAAATCGCAAAGAGTCAAGGAGTGAAGATTTTAACAGACCACGAAGTAACTGGATTCGAAACTGATCAAAAACTAGCAACAGCGGCACGAACAGAAAAACAATTGTTTGAGTCTGACGTCATTGTTTCAGGTGCAGATTATGAGCACACCGAAAGTAAATTGCTCAAAGACAAAGCGAATTATTCCGAAAAATACTGGGACAAGCGTACGATGGCTCCATCGTGTTTAATCTTTTACGTCGGTATCAATAAACGAATAGAGAATGTTCAGCATCACAACTTGTTTTTCGATGAATCTCTTGAAGAACATGGCAAAGAGATTTACAAAAATCCAAGTTGGCCAACTGCTCCACTGTTCTATTTAAGTGCACCATCCTTGACTGATCCATCAGTAGCTCCAGAGGGATGTGAAAATTTATTCTTTCTTGTGCCAATAGCGCCAGAGTTAAAAGATGACGATGAAATACGCAAGAAGTATTTTGAATCCCTCCTAAAAAGATTAAAAGATATTACTGGAAATGATATCAGTCAAAACATCGTTTATAAAAGAAGTTTTTGCATCAATGATTTCAAAGCAGACTATCATGCTTTCAAAGGAAATGCATATGGACTAGCAAATACTTTGCTTCAAACTGCCATTCTAAAACCAAGTTTGAAAAATAAAAAATTAAAGAACTTCTATTATACAGGACAATTAACGGTTCCTGGGCCAGGAGTTCCACCTTCCATTATTTCCGGTGAGGTAGTGGCGAAACAAATCATGAAAGAATTCCCGCTAAACTAACGGCCATGAAACAATTATTCGACGATATCAGTCAAGAGATGAGCCAGCTTACCACTAAAAGGTATAGCACATCATTCTCATTAGGGATTAGCTTTTTAGATTCTAATTTACACAAACCCATCTACTCGATTTATGGCTTTGTGAGGTTTGCAGATGAAATCGTTGACTCTTTTCATGGATTCGATAAAGAAGCTTTATTAGCTGATTTTAAGGTTCAAACTTACAGAGCTATTGCAGAGGGAATTTCATTAAATCCAATTCTAAATAGTTTCCAATGGGCGGTGAATAAATACTCCATTCCTTTGGAATTGATTGACACTTTTTTAAACTCCATGGAAATGGACTTAAATGAGCAATTCTACAGCAAAGAGCAATATGAATTGTACATCCTTGGATCAGCAGAAGTGGTTGGACTTATGTGTTTGAAAGTTTTCGTAGATGGAAACGTAGCAGAATATGAGCGACTCAAACCAAGTGCAATGAAACTTGGGAGTGCCTTTCAAAAAATTAATTTTTTAAGGGATTTAAAAGACGATTTTCAAACGTTAGGTAGAACGTATTTTCCAGGAATTAATATGGAAGAGTTTAATGCATCGGTGAAAAAAGAAATAGAAGCTGATATAGAAGCTGATTTTAAAGCAGGTTATGAAGGAATTTTACAACTACCGAAAAATGCACGATTCGGAGTTTATATGGCTTATAAATACTACTTCAAATTATTTAAAAAAATCAAAGTTAAAACTGCTCAAGACATTCTAACTGAGCGAATTCGCATTCCAAATTACCGTAAAATGCGGATTCTTCTCACCTCATACGTTCGACACAATTTGAATATGTTGTAGTATGCTTGAAGAAGTCATTTTAGTAGATGCCAATGATATGGCCATTGGAACGATGGAGAAAATCGAAGCACATGAAAAAGGATTGTTGCACCGTGCGTTTTCAATTCTACTCGTAAACGAACGAGGAGAAATGTTAATCCAACAAAGGGCATTAGAAAAATATCATTCGCCTGGACTTTGGACAAACGCTTGTTGCAGTCACCCACGTCCAGAAGAGTCAACTATCAAGGCTGCTAATAGACGCTTAAAAGAAGAATTGGGAATATCCGCAACGTTAACGGAGATTTTTCAATTTACCTACCACGCAGAATTAGAAGATGGATTAATTGAACACGAAATTGACCATGTATTTTTGGGAATCACGAATGAGAATCCTATTATCAATTTAACAGAAGTAATGTCCTGTAAATGGATAAACATGACTGATTTGAAAATGGATGTAATTGCCCATCCGGAAAAATACACCGCATGGTTTAACTTATTAATGGTTGATTATTTTTCTTCCATTCAAAACAAACTAAAACATGAAAGTAAGTAGAAGAGCTACATTTAACGCAGCACACAAATTGTTTCGTTCTGACTGGACCGACGAAAAAAATACCGCAATTTTTGGCAAGTGTAGTAATCCAAACTTCCATGGACACAATTACGTTATGGAAGTCATTTTAGAAGGAGAAATTGACCCTGAAACAGGTTATGTTATTGATTTAAAAATTGTCAAAGACGCCATTAAATCTGAAATTGACGAGCGATTTGACCACCGAAATTTAAATCTTGACTGTCCAGAGTTTAAGGATCTGAATCCAACTGCAGAGAACATTGCTGTTGTTGCGTGGGGACTACTTAGAAATAAATTGCCCATGCATTTGGCATTGACAATTAAATTATGGGAAACAGAAAATAATTGCGTCGAGTACGCAGGTAAATAAACGATCATGGTTCTTTTTTGGCATCGCAGAGATTTGCGAATTGAGGATAATGCAGGTTTATTCAAGGCGCTTAAAGAACATGACCAAGTTCAACCCATATTTATTTTTGATTCACTCATTCTTGGTGAATTACCTATAAACGATCAGCGCGTACGTTTCATCCATCAGGAAATTCAACGGTTAAAAAAGGAATACCAAGAAATGGGTTCCGACCTAAAGGTTTACTTCGGCAAACCTCTTGCATTAATTCCTGTCATTGCAAAGGAACTTTCTTGTTCGGCAGTGTATACCAATCGAGATTACGAACCATATGCATTGGAACGAGATAAGCAGATTTTTCATTCCTTGGATGCTTTATCTATTTCATTCATCGGAACAAAGGACCATGTAATTTTTGAGAAAAACGAAGTCACTAAAGACGATGGACTTCCCTACACAATTTTCACTCCGTATGCGCGAAAGTGGAAAGCCACTTTGAATGATTCGTCTTTATCCTCTTATTCGATAGATCTTTACCGATCACACTTCGTGCAAAACAACCAAGTTGAGGAGTTAATTTCGATCAAAGAACTTGGGTTCGAAGATGTCGAGTTATTCCCTTTTCCAACAAGATCCTTTCCGGAATCTATTGTTAATGATTATGACGAAAACCGTAATTTTCCGATGGTCAACGGCACTAGTAGACTAAGCCTACAT
Source organism: Flavobacteriales bacterium (assembly GCA_947496835.1). Lineage (GTDB taxonomy): Bacteria > Bacteroidota > Bacteroidia > Flavobacteriales_D > Crocinitomicaceae > UBA952. The sequence goes on from CANMFV010000067.1 coordinate 4,801, forward strand.
TTGCGGTTTGGAACAATCAGCATTCGAAAATTGGCGCGTTTTGCCAAGGAGCGAAATGAGACATACTTGAATGAATTGATTTGGCGGGACTTTTATCAAATGATCATTTATCACTTTCCACATTCAGTAAAAAATGCCTTTAAAAAGCAATACGACAAAATTGAATGGGAACAAAACGAGACACATTACAAAGCATGGTGTGAAGGAAAAACAGGTTATCCACTTGTTGATGCAGGAATGCGTGAGTTAAATGAAACTGGATTCATGCATAATCGGGTTCGAATGGTTGTAGCTAGTTTTTTAACCAAACACCTGTTGATTGATTGGCGACGCGGAGAATCTTATTTTGCCGAAAAACTAATGGACTTCGAATTAGCGAGCAACATTGGTGGTTGGCAATGGGCAGCAGGATGTGGTTGCGACGCCGCTCCATACTTTCGTGTGTTCAATCCAACAGCACAACAAGAAAAATTTGACAAGCAAAAAAAATACATACAGAAATGGGTGCCAGAATATGGAACTCCTGCATACCCGAGTCCAATAATTGATCATGTCTTTGCAAGAGAGCGCGTACTCAGTAGATTTAAAAAAGCACTTAATGAATAACTCCATTCAAGTGGGCGACAAATGCCCGAACTTTACTTTGCCGAATCAAGTTGGTGAATTAGTGAATATTTCAGATTACATAGGTAAACAAAAACTTATTTTGTTTTTTTACCCAAAAGATGACACACCTGGTTGCACGAAAGAAGCCTGTGAATTTCGTGACCGTTATACTGATTTCTTGGAAATCGGCTGTTCTGTTTTTGGAATCTCATCGGATTCAGAAAAATCACACGTCGGATTTATTGAAAAACATCATTTACCCTACCCCCTTTTATCGGATCAAAACAAAATTGTCCGGAAATTATTTGGTGTCCCATCAAATCTTTTTGGTTTAATCCCTGGAAGAGTTACCTATATCATAGATGAAAAAGGAATCGTTATTGGAGTTTTCAATTCTCAATTGGATCCAATTGGACACATTGATGCTGCTTTAACATTACTTCGTCGAAACTAATCGCAAAAGGAACAACTGGAAGTCAGAAAAAAATCCTTACCTCCTTACTAATACTTCAATCAAATAGTACTTGTACTGCAGTGTCAATCGTGAATGAACTAAAATTCAAAAGTAACCGGGATATTTTTTTAGTTATTTGAATCGAGACAATTTTACTAATTTTAAATCAAACTAGAATAAACTATAGTATTTCTAATATTTTTTTTGCTA
>CANMFV010000068.1 GCA_947496835.1 Flavobacteriales bacterium
AATATTGTTCAAAATACTAGCTGTTTCATTCATTTCCACCATAAATGTCGATTCTCCGGATGAAATATTGTCGGAAGCGCCAACACGCGTGAATACTTTGTCAATTAATCCGATTTTTGCGGCATCAGCTGGAACAAAACTACCCATTTGTGCCATCAGGACAATGAGTGCGGTTTGACGAAGAATTGCGCTTTTCCCACTCATATTCGGACCAGTAATCATGATGATTTGTTGGTCATTGTTGTCGAGTAAAACGTCGTTTGCGATATATGTCTCTCCAACTGGAAGACGTCGTTCAATGACAGGATGACGTCCGTTTTTGATATCCAAAACAAAACTTTCGTTTATTTCAGGGCGCACATAGTTGTTTTCCTTTGCCGTTTCCGCAAAAGAGAACAAACAATCCAATCGCGCAATTAGTAATGCATTGTGTTGAATCGGCTGAATGTAGTCCGCCATGCTAAACACCAGGTCTTGAAACAATTTGGATTCAATGGCATAGATTTTTTCCTCTGCACCGAGGATTTTTCCTTCGTATTCTTTCAGTTCTTCGGTGATGTATCTTTCCGCATTGACAAGTGTCTGCTTTCGAATCCATTCCTCTGGGACTTTGTCCTTGTGCGTGTTTCGTACTTCAATGAAATATCCGAACACATTATTGAAGGCGATTTTTAAGCTAGGAATTCCTGTGCGTTTGGACTCACGCTCTTGAATTTGTTCGAGGTAATCTTTTCCGTTGAAAGAAATTTCACGAAGCTCATCTAAGTCTGAATGAAAACCTGAGCGGATGATCATCCCTTTTCCAACCTGAGCAACAGGTTCATCACACAGCGTTTTGTCGATCAAATCGATTAAACTCTGACACCCGTTCATTTGCTCCGTCAGTTTTTTCAAGGAAACTAAATCCCCATCCTTTAAAAGCTCCTTAATTGGATCAATTTGCATCAATGTTCGCCGCAAATGCATGACTTCTTTCGGATTCACTTTCCCAACGGCTACTTTGGAAATCAAGCGTTCTAAATCGCCAATTTCTTTTAAGCGTTGTCCAATTTCATAGCTAATTTCAGGATGCGAGACCAAATAGTCGACAATGTCCAAGCGCTCTTCAATGGGTTTTTGATCCTTCAATGGCAAAACAATCCAACGTTTCATTTGACGCCCACCCATTGGAGTTAGGGTGCGGTCTAGCACATCAGAAAGCGTAACCGCATTTTCATTTGTGGAATAAATCAATTCGAGGTTACGCACTGTAAAGCGATCGAGCCAAACGTATTTTTCTTCTTCAATCCGTGAAATCGTTGAAATGTGTCCCAAACGATGGTGTTGGTTTTCATTCAAATAATGAAAAACTGCTCCAGCGGCAACAATGGCTGCGGATAATGCTTCAATTCCAAAACCTTTTAAGGATTTTGTCCCAAAATGCTTCGTGAGCATTTCGTTTGCATAGTCATTGGTGTAAACCCAATCCTCCACCCGGAATGTAAAGTGATTTTCGCCAAATTGCTGTTCGAAATCACTCCGTTTGTTCTTTTGGTAGATAATTTCAGTTGGCTCAAAGCCACTAATGAGTTTATCGATGTATTCTTTATTTCCTTGCGCCACCAAAAACTCTCCAGTGGAAACATCTAAAAAGGCTACGCCAATCGCTGTTTTTTCAAAATGGATGGCACAAAGGAAGTTATTGCGCGATTGCTCGAGTACTTGATCATTAAAGGAAACACCTGGAGTAACCAATTCAGTTACACCTCTTTTGACAATGGTTTTTGTCATCTTTGGATCCTCTAACTGGTCGCAAATCGCGACACGTTGTCCTGCGCGAACAAGTTTCGGCAAGTACGTATCGAGTGAATGATGCGGAAATCCAGCTAACTCAATTTCACTTGCCGAACCACTTCCACGCTTTGTTAAAATAATGCCCAAAATACGCGACGTTTTTACCGCGTCTTCACCAAATGTTTCGTAAAAATCTCCCACACGAAACAACAATAAAGCTTCCGGATGACGGGCTTTAATTTGATTGTATTGTTTCATCAAAGGCGTTTCGGTGACGACTTTTTCTGTGTTTGATTTTGACAAGTTGGGCAATTTAAAATTGGAACTTAAAATTAGGAATTTTTATGTGGTCTTCTGCACCAATTTCCAAGAACATTTTAACAATTACTCTTAACTTTGATTCAAGATGAGTACAGAAACAAAAAACAAAAAATTAAAGCTTTGGGAACTGAACCGTGTTTCTGACGAAGCATATAAAATACAAGAGAAAAATCCCATCGTTATCGTCTTGGATAACATTCGTTCCTTGAATAACATCGGTTCTTTTTTTCGTACTTCGGATGCCTTTAATGTGGAGAAAATTTACCTCTGTGGAATATGCGCGTGTCCTCCTCATCGAGATATTCACAAAACGGCTCTCGGCGCAACAGAAACCGTCGAATGGGAATATCGTTCCGATATTCTTGAACTAACAGCTGAACTGAAAAAACAAGGGTATGCTGTCTGTACAGTTGAGCAAACTGAACAAACCACCATGCTTCAAGACATACATTCTCTTACGGATGAAAAGTTTGCACTTGTTTTTGGAAATGAAGTAAATGGTGTGAACCAGCAAGTGATTGATGCGTCTAACTACGTGATTGAAATACCCCAATTTGGAACGAAACACAGTTTGAACGTCAGTGTGTGCGCAGGAATTGTTATGTGGGAATTTTGCAAACGCTACATTTAAGCACATGAAACAGTTCATTTTTATTTCTTTCCTTTTCCTGTTAGGACACGTTTCCGCCCAAGAAATAAAAAATGTTCGCTTGTTAGACCATTGGTTTTCCGACACCATTATGACGAGCTCTAGTCAGGTGCGCTTTAGCAGTTGTTGGGCTTTTGTGCAAAATGGACGTGAATATGGTGTGCTTGGCTCAACGGAAGGCGCGCATATTTTTGAACTGACCGAGCAAGATAGTTTGCGTTTCGTTGACTTCGTCCCGGGTCGTTTTCAATCTGCTCAAGCAATCACTCGAGAATACAAACACTATCAAAATTACTTGTACGCCACTTGTGATGAAGGTCCAAGTAGCCTTCAAATCATGGATTTATCGTACTTGCCTGATTCTGTGCACCTCGTAGCCGATTTACAAGATCAGAATTTCGGAAAATCACACAATGTATTCATTGATTCAGTGAATGCACTGCTTTATTTGACTTTAGTCAATCCAATCGTTAACGGCAACGAACTAGGGATTATCCCCATGCGCGTCTATTCTTTGGCTAATCCAATTCTTCCAACACTTCTTTGGGAGGGACCAACTGATATTCCAGAGGTTCATGATCTATACGTGAAGAACAATCGAGCGATTTTAAATTGTGGATTTGACGGCCTGCGGACCTATGATTTTAGTAATCCAAGTAATCCGGTTTATGTGAATAATCTGACCTTCTATCCACAACAAGGATACAATCACCAAGGATGGTTGTCTCCAGATGAAAGCACCTATGTTTTTGCCGACGAAACAGCTGGACTAGACATTAAAAAATGCCGTGTTTTAGCGAATGGACAACTTCAAGTCCAACAATTCTTTGGAACGGAGAACTCGCCTTATCCGAAAACACCACATAACATTCAAATCACCAACGAATTTGCATTTGTTGCCTATTACAACGACGGACTTCGGATTTTTGATTTACGTAAGAATCCACCAACGGAAATAGGTGTTTTCGATACCTACATTGACAATGCCATATCGAATGGATTCTCCATGTGGGGAGCTTGGGGGATTCATGCACTTTTACCGAGTCAACGCATCTTGATTTCCGATCGAAACAATGGCTTCTTTTTATTCGAGTTTGATCGCTCAAAGTTTATCATTCCAAGCACGGAACACGTTCAACTGTATCCTAATCCATCTTCTATTGGCGAGGACGTTTTTGTGAGATTACCGAATGATGAGGTATCGGAGTTCAGCCTGAATTTGGTGGATGCCAATGGAAAAATTGCATCAGTATTAAACGTTCAGAATCAATCTTACGTAACTTTACCCATGGAACTGGCCGCTGGATGTTACTTCATACGGGTAACATGGCTTAACTACCTTGGAGAAAGTCAGACGGAAATGTTAAAGTGGATCAAATACGATTAAACCAAACGAATAAACAGAATGTCATTCTCTTTACTCACCTTCAACAAGTTGTTTTTTGTCAAGGTTTTCAAACTATTGTCCCAAACTTTATTGCTCATTTCGGCAAATTGAGCTCTCAACTCAGGTAAAACGGATTCACCTTGTTTTTGCATCATGGAGAAAATGGCTTGTTCGTTTTCGTTCAATTCGATTTTCACACTTTTTGTTTCCGGACGCATTTGTGGGAAGAACAAAATCTCTTGAATCGATGCATTGTTCGTTAAGTACATGATCAAACGGTCCATTCCAATACCAAGTCCACTTGTTGGGGGCATTCCGTATTCCAATGCGCGCAAGAAATCTTGGTCGATAAACATTGCTTCATCGTCTCCTTTTTCTTGCAAACGAAGTTGTTCTTCGAAACGCTCGCGTTGATCAATTGGATCATTCAACTCGGAGTACGCATTCGCTACCTCTTTTCCACAGACCATTAATTCAAAACGCTCCGTTAATTCTGGATTATCGCGGTGAACCTTACATAAGGGAGACATTTCTTTTGGATAGTCAGTGATAAATGTAGGTTGGATGTAATTTCCTTCACATTTTCCACCGAAAATCTCATCGATTAATTTTCCTTTCCCCATTGTTTCATCAACGGCGATGCCCATTCCTTTTGCCGCAGCAAAAAGTTCTTCCTCCGATTTACCATCGATATCGAATCCAGTGAAATCAATAATCGATTGGCGCATCGTTACACGTTTGTATGGCGCACGGAAATCAATGTGATGCTCACCAAAAGTAGCTTCTGTTTTTCCATTTACGCTCATCGCACAATGTTCCAAAAGGCGCTCGGTAAAGTCCATCATCCAGTTGTAATCTTTGTAGGAAACATAAATTTCCATGGCGGTAAACTCTGGATTGTGCGTACGGTCCATTCCTTCATTTCTGAAGTTTTTAGAGAATTCATACACGCCATCGAATCCACCTACGATTAATCGTTTTAAATACAATTCATTCGCAATGCGCATGTACAAAGGAATATCCAAGGCATTGTGGTGCGTCATAAATGGACGTGCAGAAGCTCCACCAGGAATCGCTTGTAATATTGGCGTTTCTACTTCCATATAGCCAGCTTCGTTGAAGAAGTGACGCATGGCATTGAATAATTTTGTTCGTTTCACAAACACTTCTTTCACATGTGGATTCACCACTAAATCAACATATCGTTGACGGTAGCGCAATTCCGGATCAGTAAAAGCATCGTGTACGTTTCCATCAGTATCTGTTTTTGGAAGAGGAAGTGGACGTAGTGATTTACTCAAAATGGTAAACGAGTGCACGTGAACAGAGATTTCGCCTACTTGGGTTTTAAACATGTGTCCTTTCACACCAATAAAATCACCTAAATCCAGCAATTTTTTGAATACGTCATTGTACAACGTTTTGTCTTCACCTGGACAAATTTCGTCACGGTTAATGTATACTTGAATTCTTCCAGAGGAATCTTGTAGTTCAGCGAAAGATGCTTTTCCCATGATGCGTTGAGACATCATTCGTCCTGCTAAACAAACTTCCTTTCCATCTTCAAAATCCTGTTTTAATTGACTTGCATATGCATCAACAGGATACAAGGCAGCTGGATAAGGGTCGATGCCCATATCACGTAGTTTTTGAAGGGATTCTCTTCTCAGGATTTCCTGTTCAGAAAGTTCGATGTGACTCATTAGATTTGAATTAAGACTACAAAGATAAGTCATCTCATGAAAATTACTAATTCATACGAAGGATTTGGCTTAAAATTAATGTGACCAATGAACAACTTTTCGTTTCTAAGTTGACTTTTTCCTTTCCGAATTGTACGCATTCATATTTTAAATTCGTCTAACAGCTATGAAAACAGTGCTCCGTATTTCTGTTAAGTGGATTTTGATTCCACTTCTAAGTGCTTGTTTGCT
>CANMFV010000069.1 GCA_947496835.1 Flavobacteriales bacterium
CGCTGCGCATGTCGTAATAAGCCTTCCATGTTGCATTCGGGCTAATGTAATTAAATTGAAATCCAGCGGTGCAAGATTTAGTCACATCCACTTCAACCACTACCTCAGAATAATTAATGACTGGTTTGGAACGTTGGCTAATAATCTCTTGTTCGATTTGATTCATTTTCTTTTGAAGGTCCTCTAATTCCGCATAAATGGCGGTTTCACGCGTAATGACTTCCGTGAGTTTTGTGTGCATGAACAAATATGCTTCTTTCAATTCGGTTATTTTCAATCCTTGATCTTGACCTTTCAAATCGCGGTTTTGCATCAATAGATTTTTATCCATTTCAAGAATGACGTATTCATCACGCAAGGCTTGATCTTTTTTATAAAGAATGTCTTTTTTGGCATTCAATGCATGAATTTCTTCATTGCTAATCTTTAAATCTTCAAAGTTTTTTCGTGTTCGAACCGAAAGAATTGTTACATCGCCCTGTGCTTTCACTTGAACGGTATTTGGATCGATAAAGTCAGTCAATTTCTGGAATACGATGTCCTGTCTACCTGCTTGCAAATCAATTTTCGCTTCGTGTTGTACTTGAGCTCCTGTAAAGAATACAGTGACTTTTTTTATGTGTGCAACAGAGGAAATTTCCTTTTGTGCAGTTGCATGAATGAGGCTAAATCCTATGATGAGACTTGCAATGATTTTTTTCATGATTTGAGGTTTTGTTCGTGTATGTAATAGATACGCATACAACGAAGATTCCACATGGTTCATTTATTTCATGAATGGAAAGGATTTTCCATTTAAATCCATTTGGAAGATGTTGTAATTGAAAAGTCCATCTAGTTCACTGATGCCAGCCATGACTGCTTTACCAAGATTTGGGTAATATTGAAAATGGGTATCGTCGTTAACCGTGTTAAATGTCGCTCCTAAATTGATCGGGTTTGACCATTGATCTCCGTTTCGCTTGCAGAAATAGACATCATATCCCCCCATTCCGGGTAGCGCATCCGAACTAAAGAACAATAATTTTCCATCTTCGGTGACGAATGGTGTCGTTTCACGTCCAGTAGTATTGATAAATTCTGGTAAAGCTTGAACACTTTCACCCCAAATACCATTGGTTTCTGTGGCAACGAATAAATCAGTTAAACTTTTTTCAGCACGACGATCGGAAACGAAATACAATTCACGTTTGTATGTATATTCATCCAACATAAACGTATCTGACATGCAGGCCGAACCATCAAAAAAACTCGTGTTTACTCCAGGGATTTTAATGACTTTTTGTTCATCCCAAGCAAATGGTTTTTCTGCCGTTAATTCGAAAATCTCTGAACTTTCAGTGGTTTTTTCTTTTGATGCAGACGTATTTAATGTCCCATAAGCATGAAGTCCATTTGAAAGAACGCAGTTTAAGGCATCAAAACCTTCCGTATTCCAATCTTGATCTTCCGAAAAAACAATTTTGTACGTTTTCGTGGTATCGTTCCAAATGGAAAAGTAAAAGTCCTCGAAATAACTTTGATCTTCTGGATTCACATTATCACCTTTTGATTCAGGATTTTTTGCTGTGAAATAAAGCGCTTGTCCATTTTGTGATAAAATCGGAGCGTATTCATCAAAGTTTGAATTGAATTCCTTGAAAGGTAAACGTAAAGACATGACCCCACTTTCTTGTTCTTTTTTAGCGAAGTTACATTGTTCGATTAGTGTTGGAATGTTGTATTCTTTGGCTAATTTCTCTCCAATTATTTTCGCGCAATTGGCATAATGAGCAATGGCAGAATCGAGGAGGTTCAAATTGTGATGAATCTGACCAGCAAGTAACTCTAAATCGCCCATTAATTTTTTGTCATTGATTTTCAACGCTTCCGCAACATGTGTTTCAGCCTCATGAAAACTTTTGAAGTCAAATTCCACGCTGGCCAAGTAATACAAATTTTTGGCTGAACCTGGACTTATCACGTTGGCTTGTTTAAAGTTCATATAGGCATCACTTGAAAGTCCGATATTGTATAATTCAATACCATTTTCCAAAATTCGGGTTCCTTTGATTTGATCTTTTAATTTTACATCCGTTTGTGCAAACGAAATGGATGTTAAGGTTGTAAAAACTGCAAGGACAAGTGTTTTCATAGCAAAGTATTTTACACAAAATAACATAATCTCGGGCTTTCTCTAATCGAATTTTACGCTTGTTCTCAGCGCATGATTGTTAAAAACTCTAAATCCAACGAATCATGGGCACTTAAATTTTTGCAAAACTTAGCCTTTCATTATTTCTTTTCAAGTAAATTTAAGTTTCATAAAATATTCTAATGAACAAAAACCCCAATTATCATCGAAAACTGTTGAATTTACTCATGTCAGCATGGACGATTAGCATCTTGTTTTCATGCTCCACAACTGAAAAACGAAAAGAGAAGAAAATAAAACCGATCGATTATTCTAATTGGGTGACACTTACAAAAGGGTTGCAATACCGTGAAATCAATGCATCTGTTAAATCTGAAATTGGCGACTCGAAAATATCCTTGGTACGGTTGGATAGAGATTTATTTGAATTTGATGTTTTTAGTGCAACAAATTATGATAGCATCCCTAAAAGTGTGGACAGATGGGCGAAAAAACATAAATTGAACATTGTGTTTAATTCAGGAATGTATAGTCAAGAAAATACATTGTTGAGTCGGGCATTTTTGAAATCGGGAAAACACGTTAACAATCCATCGATCATTGAGGATTTTAACTTAATGATGGCCATGAGTCCAAATGCGATTCACCGAGAGAACATTGAAGTTTTGGATTTAACCTGTGAAAATTTTGATCAAATCAAGAATGAATTTAATTCATATGCGCAGGGTCTTCGAATGATTGATTGTAACGGAAAGCCTATGTTTTGGAAGAAGAAAATTCAATCATGCAGTATGATCATTGCAGCGGAGGGAATAGACAACAAGTTTTACATCATTTTTTGTCGTTCACCTTATACTCACAATCAAATGATTGAATTTATGTTGAAGATGCCTTATGGCATTCGAAATGCCATTTATTTAGAAGGTGGACCAGAAACAAGTTTGTTCATCGATGTAAATGGGCACCGCATTCAAAAGGTAGGCAGTTGGGTTTCTGATACATGGGAAAGTGACGAAAACAAACATTTTTGGAGCTTACCGAATGTGGTCGGTGTTAAAAATCGGACACAAAAGAACCAGTAAAACGTCCATTAACTGATATCAATCAGGTTCTTACTTGACTTGACTCATGTCATGGTCGCATTTAGTGTTGCACCTTTGTATTGTTCAACGGAACATAGCAAATAGTGATACTGAGTGAAACGTACCAATCAATCTACGGTAGAAAATTCAACAGCAAGAGGAACAATCAGAACATGGGTTTAGTAAACAATTTCATTCCTCTCATACTCAGTAGGTAAAAGCCACTTTTTCGAGTGGCTTTTGTTTTTAGAAAAAATCTTATAGGAACTTATCGAATCATTTCTTGGTAACGTTGAATGTGTATGCCTTTCACTTCTTCACCAAGTGTTTTTATCATCGATTTCGCGATTGTTTCCGCGTGTATACTATGGTATTCGTTTTTAGGAAGAAGACGCAATCCTTCAAAAAGAAGCATTAATTTTTGGGCAACAAACTCAAGTGGTCTAGACTCTAACCTTGTTCCAATTAACATCGAAGGTTGATAGATGTAACAATTAGGAAATTGTATTTCTTTTAACGCTTCCTCGATTTCACCTTTCAGTTTGGAGTAAAAAATACGTGATTTAGTAGATGCACCCATCGCGCTAATCAAATGAACTGTTGAAATGCCATTTTCTTTCGCAAGTTTCGCCATGCCAATATTGATGCCAAAATCAATGTTTCGATAGTCCGTTAAATCTGGTGTTTTTTTTCGCGTGGTTCCGACGCAACAGTAAATCACATCACCCATAATTTGTTCTTTGAGTAAGGTGAGGTCCTGAAAGTCTGTAATGATTTGCTTCACCTTTTCATGAAGTCCGTCAATTTTTCGGCGAACAAAAATACGAATTTCACTGACTTTCGTTTCTTTGATTAACTCGTGCAACAATGCATTTCCAATTAATCCCGTAGCGCCAACAATAACAACTGATTTCTCCATTATTTAAATGATTTTATCCAAGTTAAAATATCTGACATGACAATTGGACTCATACTGGTTTCAATCGTTGCATATTCTGAGATATTACATTTTATGCAAGGTTGTAAAAGGTGATTCAAGTCGTCATATGCCTTGAATGTAGACTGTCTTAAGGTATTTACATTCATAGATTTCTTAAATCCAGTTTGACTTTCATCCCAACGCACTTGAATGTCCTTTTTCCCGTTGAGAATAAGCATGGGCATATCCACCGTTTTTAGGTAATCAGCCGCTTGATAACTGAGAAATTCTTTTGCCCAATCACTGTTAATGAAAACACTCATTTCGGTGGCCATGTCATTCATCGATTTAGCTTCTTTGAAAGAGCTTGGAAGTTTCTCCCAAACTGTACCCAGCCAATTTTCATAATCCTTTAGAAATGAAACTGTTTCTTTTTTTAGAACGATGTTGACGGCCTCTTCAAATAAACGGGAATTCCATTTTGCTTCCTCTTCGCTCATTCCTGATGCAATGGGAATATCGTATTGTTGATTCACCAAAACATCTTTTCCATTTGTGCCGACAGATGCAGATTCAATTAAGAATCTAATGTCTTTTTCTTGTGCTGCTGCTCGAAGCCCAATAATTCCACCCTCGGAGTGACCATAAATCCCAATTGGATGTCCGGGATATTTTTTCTTTAAGTATGAGAAAACAGCAAGTAAATCATTGGTGAAATCCGTTTCAGTTGAAGAACCAAACTCTCCAGTACTTTTGCCCACCCCACGGTCGTCATAGCGAAAAACAGCGATTCCATTTTTACTTAAATAATCAGCGAGTATCCAAAATGGTTTGTGTCCTACGAGTTCGCAATCTCTATCCTGTTGACCTGATCCCGAAACTAAAATAAAAATTGGGAAATTCGTTTCCTTAGGTAAAGTAAGCGTTCCGGCTATGCTGACCTTGTTATTCTTGATTTCCAGTTCCTTTGGCTCGTATGAAAATGGACCAACTGGATCTTGTGGACGACCCGAAACTTCCATGCGCGCTTGTTCTGTTTTCGTAAAAAAAACATCCCATTCAAGCCCGCTTTGTTTCATGATTCCCTGAAGGCTGTCGTTTTTCAATTTACCGGAAAAACTCAGTCCTAAGCGAGTCCAACGGAAAAACAAACTGTCCTTGAAAATTGCGTATTCAACCATTTCCTCTGGTTTTAATTTAGGTTGATCTGGAAAGGATACTGTCACAGAACCATCTCGGCCGATTCCTTTAATGTCCAAATCCATTAAAAAGGATTTTCCAGCTACTTTAAAGGAACTATGCCAAACACCCTCCAATTGTCCAAAAGAAACACTCGAAAGAAATACGAAAAGAACGATTAAGATTTTCATGCTTCGTTGTATTCGGGGAAAAGTGACAAAATTCCCGCTTCATTTGCTGGACATATTCCACGTTCTGTGATAAGTGCCGTCACTAATCGAGCTGGCGTTACATCAAAACCGTAATTAGCAGCCTTTGTTGTTTCTGGACAAATCAACACCGAGTCAATTTGACCATCACTGCGTTTCCCTTGAATGTATTTCACTTCGTTTTGATCGCGTTCCTCAATTGGAATCTCAGTCAATCCGTCGCGAATAGTCATGTCTAACGTTGTCGAAGGCAATGCCACATAAAATGGAATGTGATTGTCGTTTGCGGCCAATGCTTTTAAATAGGTTCCAATTTTATTGGCAACATCTCCATTTCTTGTGGTACGATCCGTTCCAACAATAACCATATCGACCAAGCCGTGTTGCATGAGGTGACCACCAGTATTATCCACGATCAATGTATGATCAATCCCATGTTTCGTTAACTCGTAAGCTGTCAAGTTGGAACCTTGATTTCTTGGGCGAGTTTCGTCCACCCAAACGTGAACCTTAATTC
>CANMFV010000070.1 GCA_947496835.1 Flavobacteriales bacterium
ATGATCTATTTTAACTTCATTCAGAGGGATTTTACGTCCACTTTCATGTAAGGCAGGAATTGTTAGACGAAGGATACCATTTGCGGTTAAGATTTCGCAACGCGTTCGAATGGTCTGCTTTTGGAAATGTTCATGCATTTCAATCTTCGCGTCTTGAGCGTGAATATAAGAACGCAGGTAAGCAATAGAAGGAAAATAAGCTGTTGGAAAAACAGTCATTAATCAATCATCTTCAGGATTCGATTCCAACGTATTCCCATGTAAGTACTTTTGGAGAACCAAACAAGCGAAGCTCTACCAACAATGTGATCTTCTGGTACAAAGCCCCAAACACGTGAATCTGCGGAATTGTAGCGATTGTCTCCCATCAGCCAGTAATAGTTAAGGCCAAACGTATACGTTGTGACTTTTTTTCCATCAATGAAAATTCCGGCTTTCGTTTCTTTTAATTGATGTCCTTCGTAAGCTGTTATAATGCGACGGTACCAAGGAATATTAACTGCTGTCAATTTGATTCTTTGTCCTTTATGTGGGACTCTAAACTCTTGAAAGTCTGTTGGCGTGTTGTTCACGTTAAAGTCTTTCGGGAAGTAGCTTAAGTTTGCAATGCGCTCCATGGATGTTGGCGTGTATCCTTTTTTATGACGGTAAGCCGGCATTAAATACGTGGCAAGTTTAATGTGAAAGTCTTTTTCAATGCGTGCTTTTTCACTTTTTGTAAGGGTTAAAATGTACACATCAGCCTCTCTGGATTCAAAATCCGTACGTGTTCCATCAGGAGCATTTTCTAGTCCGTATCGCGTCATCATTTCGCTTGCAGATGGAAATTGAACTTTGGATTTTTCTATCGTGTATTTCAAGCATTGTCCCGGGGTTATTTTTGAGGGATTTCCGTTCACATACAACACTGAATTCTCTACACGCAACAAATCACCTGGAATTCCAACACAACGTTTGATGTAGTTTTCTCGTTTATCTACCGGTCTAAATGTTAGTCCACCATGTTTGGCAGGCAATCCAACGTGGTTTTCAGGTCCACCTGGAAATTCTCCAGCCGCCAATTTCGCACGTGCTTTCCTCTTCCATTGCTCGTGTGTTTCAATGAATAAACTGTACATCTGGGAACCAATGGTGCTATCAATTTTTTCAGAAGAAACTTTCTGTTGTTGCATCATGTTTCTCATTTGAATCACCTTGGACTGAATTTCTTCAGAGGATTCGAATAAATAACGTGCTTCTTCATTAACAATACCGTGGTAATCATGCCCCATAAGTCCGTTTGGTGTACGTGGATCGACAATCGCCGTGTCTCCTGATGGATAATTGAAGACTACGACATCATTGCGATTGATTTCACGGTATCCAGGTAAACGCGTATAGGTTCCTTTTTCAAAAGTTGTATAGGATTTAATATTGACTAAAGGAACAATGTTGTGCACCAATGGATAGGATAGGGGAGTCACTGGAACTTTTGGTCCGTATGCTAATTTGTTTACAAACAAGAAGTCTCCCACCAACATGGTTTTTTCCATGGATCCAGTTGGGATTTGAAAAGGTTCAAATACATATGTACGGATCACACTTGCAGCGACGAGCGCCCACAAAAAGGAATCTCCCCATTCTTTTACACGTGTTTTTTCTCCTGGCTTATCTCTGCTGACCATATCTAATGCTAGTGCAAGAACATGTCCAACAACAGGTAAACACATGAATAACACAATATGATCTCCCCATTTGCGAATTTCTACTTCGCGAGAATTTGACCAGTTTGTTTCATTTCCAAAGCTTGATTCAGTATTCGCAATCTTCGCCATGATTAAATAAGGAAAGAAAATTCCTTGCAGCGTATCAGTAAAGGAAAAGTATCCAAAGCGACGAATGTAACTCACATTTGCGACCATCCACATGGCTAAATGCACACCAGGAAACACCAATAAAAGAGACCACCATGGTTTATTAGAAGTTATTTTGAACACAACGAAATAATTGTATCCAGGAATCAATGCTTCCCAAGACTCACGTCCTGCTTTCGGAAAACTCTTCCACCACATCGCTAAATATGGATGAACTAAAATCAATAGGTAGAAATAGAAAAAACTCATAATATCTTTAGTTTAAAACGTCCTTCATGGTAAATATTCCTGTTTTACCCGGTAAAAATTCAGCAGCGAGCACGGCGCCAAGGGCAAATCCTGTTCTATTATGTGCAATGTGTTCGATTCGAATGGTGTCCACGGAAGATGCGTAGCTGACCTCATGTGTTCCTGGGACATTTGGTTCGCGCACGGCATTGATGGAAATATGGTGTTCAGATGCATGTTCAGTCGCTAATTGCCATTCAGTATATTGTGTGTGAGCGGCAATGATGTCATTGGCTAAACTTACAGCTGTACCACTGGGCGCATCTAATTTTTGCACGTGGTGTATTTCTTCCATGCTCACCTGATATTCCCGGTGCTTATTCATGATTTCGGCTAATTTCCGATTTATTTCAAAGAAGATGTTTACACCAACACTGAAATTACTCGCATGCAAAAGGGAACCATTTAAATCAGCAACTAATTGATTGACTTTCGGTAAATCGTTTTGCCAAGCGGTGGTACCAACAACAATAGGAGTATGGTTTTTCATACAGGTTTCCATGTGTTGCACCGCCAGATCGGGTTGGGTGAATTCAATGGCTACATCGACTTCTTCCCAATTGACTTCTTGGATGGGGTGTTCACGGTTCACACGTGCAGTGATTTCGTGTCCACGCTCCAAAGCAATCGTTTCAATCGCTTTCCCCATTTTTCCGTACCCAATTAATCCAATCTTCATGTTAACAAAAATACGTTTTTCACTTTAACGAAACTGCAACTTAAGGTGAATTCCTGCGGAACTTGGTCCAAACAGTGTTGGACTAGCCTGTATAGTAAGTTTGTCGCTGACATCGAAATGTAAAAAATGAGCTTCCACTCCTGCTTCAGCAATTTGAATAAAGTAAACCGCAGCGCAACCAAGAATGGACATGTCTCTTTTGTTTAGGTAGGATTGGTATAAACTTAAAACGGCTTGATCATCGTATATTTCCCACTCTGGATTTAAGGTTGCAACGTTATCCATACGGTTTTGGTATTCCAATTTTAAGGACTTCTGCGTTTGGTTGTTGACCGTTAAAAAATAGCCAGTTGCTCCAAGTCCAGCATAAATGAGTGGGACTTTCCAAAAGGCATGTTTTGGTCCATTTTCCCGGTGTATGCTGTTGTATACTTGTCCTGCTCCAGGGAGCACGGCAGAAAGCATCATTACCTTTTTGTATTCAGGTAAACTGTCGCGTTTCATTAAAAGTGGCTGACTCCATCCTGGTAGGTGGATACAAAGTAGGAATAAGAAAAGGAAACGAGACATTATTTATTTAAAAGGGCTATTACTCGGTTCAATTCAGCTTCAGACTTGAAATGGACCTGTACTTTTCCTTTTCCAGCGTCTGACTTATCGATGGTAACTTTCGTTCCCAATTTATCGCTCAAAAAAGAAGCAAAAACCGATTCAGTAGAAGTCAAACTAACTTTTTCACCTTTAGCCTTTGCCGGAGTAGAGGAGCTTGTTGGTTTAACCAATTGTTCAACCGCTCTCACTGAAAGTGAATCATCAATGATTTGCTGATACGCAAGTAATTGTTCGCTTTCATTTGTAATGCTCAACAAAGCACGTGCGTGTCCCATGCTAATCACTTGGTCACGAACCCCAGCTTGAATCACTGCAGGTAATTTCAATAAGCGAATATGGTTGGCAATGTGTGACCTAGATTTCGCTACTTTCTCACTCAATTGCTCTTGTGTCAATTTGCATTCGTCAATCAACCGTTCGTATGAAATCGCTACTTCGATGGCATTTAAATCCTCACGTTGAATATTCTCAACCAAGGCCATTTCTAACATGGTTTGATCATTCGCAATACGAATATACGCTGGAACTTCTGTGAGTCCAGCGAGTTGGGACGCACGAAAACGACGTTCACCTGAAATCAATTGGTAGCGGTCTCTTCCGAGTTTCCGAACAGTCAATGGTTGGATAATTCCATGTGTCAAAATTGACAAACGTAATTCTTCCAATGCATCTTTTTCAAAATGTGTTCGTGGATTGAATGGATTGGCTTCAATCAATTGAATTTCAATCATCGAAACGGATCCGACAGTTGCTCCACTCATCGAAGTGATGTCTGTATCCGAGTTTTGTAATAAGGCACTTAACCCACGTCCTAATGCGGGTTGTTTTTTCGAATTAGAGCTCATGATCAATCTCAATTATTTTATCGTCGTTGCCAATTTTAGTTAAATCGTTTTTCTGTAACAATTCGCGGGCAAAGTTAAGGTAATTTATAGATCCTTTTGAGGATGCATCATGCATAATGACCGTTGTTCCATGGCTGGAAGCTTCGCTCAGGGTTGTGTTGCGGTGAATGACCGTGTCGAATACCAATTCTTGAAAATGTGTTTTCACTTCGTCCACCACTTGATTCGCTAAGCGCAAACGTGTATCATACATCGTAAGAACCATTCCTTCTATTTCTAGTTCGGGATTCAATCGTCCTTGAACAATTTTAATCGTATTCAATAACTTACTTAATCCTTCAAGCGCAAAGTATTCACATTGCACAGGAATCATCACTGAATCAGCTGCAACAAGTGAATTAACCGTAATCAATCCAAGGGAAGGGGAGCAGTCGATTAGAATGAAATCGTAATCATCTTTTACCTTTTCCAAGGTGCTTTTTAACAAATACTCTCGATTAGGCAGGTTAATCATTTCTAGTTCAGCACCAACTAAATCCAGGTGAGAAGGAAGGATGTCTAAATTTGGATTACTAGTGGACAAAATCACATCCTTTGGATGCAGTCCATTCACCAAACAATCATAAATGTTCTTGACATTTTTAGGGTCGAACCCTGTTCCTGACGTTGAATTCGCCTGTGGGTCGGCATCAACAATCAACGTTTTATACTCAAGCACACCCAAACATCCACCTAAATTTATTGTCGTTGTTGTTTTTCCAACACCACCTTTCTGGTTCGCTATTGCAATTATTTTTCCCATTCGATTTTTCTGAATCATAAAATTACGAGTTGTTGTCTTTGGTTTCACAATTTCCATTAGGAACTTATTAACGAAACACTATTTATTTAACTTTTCTTGCGCACAGAAGTATGTTTTGAAGGAAATGTAAAGATGTTGTTTTGGATATTCGTATCTTTGATAAGATTTTAACTCGAAAGCCATGAATAAGATACACCTTCGTATTGGTGGTGCCAAAGACAATCAATTGGTTATTGAGTCTGTTGACATCGCCCCCTATCATTTGGAGTTATTTTGTGATACGTCGGGTAATGTTTTTATTACGGACCTAAATTCGGAACAAGGAACTTTCGTCAACAACCGAAGACTGAATGGTTTTCAGTTACTAAAGAAGGGTGATCGAGTTCGTTTTGGTCAGAATTATACCTTTCCATGGGAGGAATTTATTCCTGTTCAGTCCAATAAAACCAATGAAGTAAGGAATGAAATCAAAGAAGTAACGGAACGCGTCAATGTACCGCCCAAAAAACAGGCCGCAGTATCAAATTCCTCAGCTGTAAACAATATGCAATTGTATGTGATTTATGCGTGTATTATCTTCCTCGTGATTCTTTTGTCTCTTTATTTATAGGACTTTTAGTGGTGCATTTACTACGTTTTCAGCCAACACGTCGGTAAATTCACCTAAATTTTAAAATTCGAGAAGAAATTTCAGTAAAAAATGGTTGCATTCAGAAAAAATTACTAATATTGCACCCCGTTTCTGTTTGAACGGCAAAAAAATTGTGAAATGAGCATTATCAGAGAAATTCAAAAAGAACTAACAGTAGCAAACCAATTGCCTGTTTTCGGTGCGGGAGATACCGTAATCGTTGCTTATAAAATTGTTGAGGGTAGCAAAGAGCGTATCCAGCAGTTTCAAGGAGTCGTTTTACAACGTCGTGGAAACGGTGCAACAGAGACCTTTACAGATCGGAA
>CANMFV010000071.1 GCA_947496835.1 Flavobacteriales bacterium
TCCGGAACAAAATTAACATTGGAGCGCGAAATCGTTGGTGGTGTTCAAGTTGTTGAAGTAGAAACACCAGCTGTTATTTCATGTGCAAAAGGAATGGCGGAACAACGCATTCCAAACATGAGAGGTATCATGGCAGCTCGTACGAAACCGTTGACGGTTATCCCTGCTGAAGAAATGGCCGATTTAAGTTGCTATGTTTCTTACAACATGCCGAATGCGAAATCTTCGGTTAAAATGATTGATCCTAACAATATGGATGAGCTTGTCGCTCTATTGCATAACGAAGCTAAAGTAATTTAAGAAAAAACGCATGGTACTCGTATATATCAATTCAACAACTGGATTATCCAAAGCAGCTTTGGAAACAGTAACTTACGGTAAAAAAATAGGTGGTGATGTGACAGTCATTACCAACGGTTCATCAACGAGTGAGCAATTGGCTCAGTTAGGACAATACGGCGCATCAAAAGTATTAGTTGATCGTTCAGTTGATGGTGAAGACCCGCAACAATTGACTCGTTTAATCGCTGCTGTTGCCGATCAAATTGGAGCTTCAACCGTTATTTTCTCACATGACATTTATGGAAAAGCAGTAGCTCCAAGACTTTCTGTTCGTATGAAAGCAGGACTAGTGGCTGGTGCCATTGCAATTCCAGAAGCTGATGGTTCCATTAAAGTGAATGTATTCTCGGGAAAAGCCGTTGGATTCGTGAAAGTAGCTAGTGAAAAACAAATCATTTCTCTTTTACCAAATAGCATTCAACCTGAGCAATCTGGAAATTCTTGCAGTGTAGAAGAAATCAGTGGACACGCTGGTTCAAGTGCTATTCGCGTTTTAGAAACGAAAAAACCAGAAGGAAATATCCCGTTACCGGAAGCAGAATTGGTTGTTTCAGCTGGACGTGGATTAAAAGGTCCTGAAAACTGGGGAATGATTGAGGACTTAGCACAAGCACTTGGTGCAGCAACAGCATGCTCGAGACCAGTAGCAGATATTGGTTGGAGACCTCATCATGAACACGTTGGTCAAACTGGTGTTGCCATTCGTCCAAATTTATACATCGCAGCTGGAATTTCTGGTGCCATTCAACATTTGGCAGGAGTAAATGGCTCGAAAGTTATTGTCGTCATCAATACAGACACTGAAGCACCTTTCTTCAAAGCGGCAGATTATGGCGTTGTAGGAGATGCATTTGAAGTGATTCCAAGATTGACGGAAGCAGTAAAACGATTCAAAGCGACTCAACATTAATACGTATCTTCGTTAGAAACAAACCGTATGCAAAAGGTCAAGTTGGAAATTACCGGAATCGCTTACAGTCAAACTCAGTCTGGTTCTTACGTACTGACCCTTCTTGAGGTGGCAGGTAAACGAAAACTTCCAATTGTTATAGGTGGATTCGAAGCACAAGCGATTGCTGTAGAATTAGAAAAAATGGTTCCATCTCGGCCACTTACCCACGATTTATTCAAATCTTTTTGTAAATCTTTTGGTGTTGAGGTGAAGGAAATTCTCATTTATAAATTCCACGAAGGCGTATTTTACTCAAAATTAATTTGTGAAAAGGACGGGCAACAATCAGAAATAGATAGCCGAACTTCTGACGCAATTGCCATTGGTGTGCGATTTAATGCCCCTATTTATACATTAGGAAAAATTTTAGATGAAGTAGGTGGAGCGGAAAATGCAACCGATGATTCTTTCGATTTTGATGAAGAAGAGGAAGATGATCACGCTTTTTCAGCAGAGGGGAATGAGTGGAAGGATGTTAATTTGGAGGAACTTTCTAAACAATTGACAGAAGCGATTGAGAACGAAGATTATGAACTAGCCTCCAAAATACGTGATGAAATCAAACAACGCAGTTAATTCTTCCTTAGCAACCATAAAGTACAAATTAACGGCAATGAGCTTTTTACAGTTCTTTGTTTGGGGCGCTTGGTTAACAACAATCGGAACATATTGCACCGTTGGAAAAGGTTGGACTTTCGGTCAATTTGGTGCAATTTTCTCAACATTAGCTTTATCATCCATTTTGATGCCCTCAATTATTGGCATTATCGCTGATAAATGGATGCGCGCGGAAAGACTTTATGGCTTACTCCATCTTTGTTATGGCGCCATTTTATTATTGATTCCTCAACTAGATTTTCTTCAAAAAAACATTCCATTTTTCAACTCCATGCCAGAATATGATGTGCTTTACTGGCTCATCTTTGCAGGAATGATTTGCTACATGCCAACCATTTCTTTATCAAATTCTGTTTCATATAGGGTGTTAACAATGTTTAATGGAAATGTCGTGAAGGATTTTCCTTCTATTCGCGTTTGGGGTACAATCGGATTTATCGCCGCAATGTGGGCCACAAACTTGACAGGAAGCAAGGATAACTCTATGCAATTTGTCATAGCTGGAGTAACAGCCATTTTATTAGGAATTTATTCATTTACACTTCCCGCCTGCTTACCAGAGGAAAAATCTACAGAGAGAAAATCATTGATTTCCATGCTCGGACTCGATGCATTTCGCTTATTTGCCAATTATAAAATGGCGCTCTTTTTTGTATTTTCCATGTTACTTGGAGCAGCATTGCAACTATCAAATATGTATGGCGATGCGTTTTTAAGTGGATTTCCGAAGGGATCTGTAGTTGAAAAATATTCAACAATTATTTACTCCATTTCACAGTTTTCTGAGACTGTATTTATTTTAACTATTCCCTATTTCCTTAAGCGTTTCGGGATGAAAAAGGTCATGTTGTTCGCATTGTTCGCTTGGGTTCTTCGATATGGATTCTTTGCTTTTGGAATGATTCCATTAGGAAGCGTTTTCATTGTGCTCTCTTGTATCGTTTATGGAATGGCATTTGATTTTTTCCTGATTTCAGGATCGATGTACATAGAAACAACCTCTGAACCAAGGTTGCGCTCAAGCGCTCAAGGTCTATTCATCATGATGACCAATGGTTTCGGTGCATACTTTGGAACAATGATCAGTAGTTGGGTTATCGATCGATATTTTACGTTATCAGATGGCAGCACCAATTGGCATTTTACTTGGGTGACATTTGCCTTGTATTGTCTGGTTGTTGCCGTTTTATTTGGCTTTCTTTTCAAACATGAACATCGTCCGGAGGAAATCGATTCACTGAATCATTAAGAAACAAATTTATACCCTACTCCACGAATAGAGAAAAAATGTTGTGGGTTTTTCGGGTCCGTTTCGAATACCCTTCTAAATACTAAGATGTAATTATCGATTGTTCGCGTAGTTGGAAACTGATCTGTTCCCCATACCCTGTCTAGAATTTCATTTCTTGAAATTACTTTTTCTTCTTTCTCGTTAAATAGTGCCAACAACTCAATTTCTCGCTTTGAAAATTGATGAACTTCTAAACCATCCGCACCTTGAACACTAAAGGTGGTGAAATCAATTCGAAACTCCCCAATTTTCATGTAATTCTGAGTTTCAGCACTAATCAGCCCGTGTGTTAAAATCTGAACTTTTAATAAAAATTCTTCTAGGTCGAAGGGTTTGGATAAATAGTCATTTGCGCCAAGTTTCAATCCTGTTACGCGGTCTGCAGTCGTCCCTTTTGCTGACAAGAATAATATTGGAGTGATCGCGTGTTTGCGTACCTCACGGCAAATATCAAAGCCATTTACATGTGGTAACATGACGTCCAAAATGATTAAGTCAAAATGAAATGGTTTTGAGAGAACATCTAACGCATGTTGGCCATCTGTAAAACATTGAACATGGTATCCTTCTATCTCCAAATTAAGAGAAATTAATTCAATTAAACTTTGTTCATCTTCTACCAAACAAACACGCAGCATACCTTTGAAAATTAAGAAAAAGTTCTATTTTTGAGGTGAAATTACAACAAACCTATTAAACCATGAAAAAATTAGTACTCTCCTCATTGGTGTTGGTGATAATGGTGAGTTCGAATTTATTCGGACAATCCTATATGTCAGCTATCAATAAATTTGAATTATCAAAGAACATTCCCATTAGAAGCGTTGAAGCGCCAGACCATACACAATTAGCAGAAGAAGATGCATTGAGAGATCGTCAAGGTCTACTTTACCGTATTGGTGTTGCACGTTTAACAAATGTGAATACAGCGAATAGCGGTATTTGGACAACCTTAGCAAATGGCGACCGTCAATGGCAATTAATTGTAAGTGCTCCAGGTGCAGAAGCGATTAGTTTCTTATTTGAAACGTTTAAAATATATGGAGGTACCACATTGCGTATTCAAAACATGAAGGGACAAGACGTTCATGCGTTGATGACCGCGTCGGATGTACAAGAACATTTTCGTCAAAACGCAGCATTATGTTTTGGAGATAAACTCTTACTTACGTTAGCAGAGCCAAAATATACGACTCCTTCCGAAATCGACATGGACCGAATCATGTACAATTACCGTTCAACTGGGAATCCAAATGCTCAAAAAATCAACGAGTCCGATGCCTGTGAAGTGAATGTGAACTGTACACCTGTTGGAGATGCTTGGCAAGATGAAAAGCGCGGTGTTGCTCGTATATATGTAGTAGAAGGCGCAGGAGCCGGATGGTGCTCTGGAACATTGATTAACAATACAGCCTCAGACTGTAAACCTTACTTTTTAACAGCGCTACATTGCGGGGTGAATGCAACAACAGCAAACATGAATCAATGGAAATTCTATTTTAAATACGAAGCTCCGACCTGTACGAATCCAACAACAGGTGGTTCACTCGCGAGTAACTTTATTACCGGATGCCTAAGAATCGCAGACTCTGGTGACGGTGGAGGAAACTCTGGCTCAGATTTTCTACTCGTTAAATTGGGATCTGCAAGCAATGAAGCTTCGATTATCACTCAATTAAAATCTACCGCTTTTAATGCGTATTGGAATGGCTGGAATGCAAATACGGCGGCAACAACTGGAGGTGCAAGTATCCATCATCCAGCAGGTGATATTAAGAAAATCTCCACCTTTACTGGTAATACCATTAGCACGCAATGGGGATCTGCAGCTGGTTCACATTGGCGCGTAACATGGACTTCCAATTCCAATGGACACGGAGTAACAGAAGGTGGTTCTTCGGGATCTCCATTATTTAACGGTTCACAAGGATACGTTATCGGAACATTGACAGGTGGAGGGTCGTTTTGTACAGCTCTTTCTGCTCCCGACCAATATGGAAAAATGTCATTTCACTGGACAAATAACGGAACAGCGACGAATCGACAGTTGAAACCATGGTTGGATCCAACAAATTCAGGACTATTGCTATTCGCGGGATCAAATGATCCATGTTCAGCGGTTGTACCAACAGCTCCTGTGGCAAACTTCGTAGCAAACACAACAAACATTGTCCCTGCGATAACAGTTCAATTTACGGATTTATCTACCGGACTCCCGACTTCTTGGGCATGGTCTATCTCACCAGCGTCAGGTTGGGCGTATGCAGCGGGAACGAATGCAACAAGTCAAAATCCACAAGTTACATTTAATACTGTTGGACAATACACCGTAACCTTAACTGCAACAAACGCACAAGGATCTGACATTGAAACAAAACCAAATTACATCATCGTTGCAGCTTCAACAGGTCCATGTACTGGGTCATCAGCAACATGTGATGAGTTCATCAACAATGTAAACTTGAATACCATCAACAACACCTCAACATGTTCCACAGGTGGTTATGCAAATTATACTACCACAACAACAACGTTGGCGAAAGGTAGTCCTTACAGCTTGACCATTACACCGGGAACTCCTGGTCAAACAAATTCAGCATACACCGATGATGAAATTGCTGCTTGGATTGATTTCAACAACAACAATAGCTTCAATGATCCAGGTGAAGAAGTCGCTTACGTATTGGTTGGCGCGGGATGGTCTAACACGTTTAACTTTACCGTTCCAACAACAGCAACAATCGGTAACGTAAGAATGCGCGTCAGAATTTCGTACTCCCCAGATGGTGCTATTGCTCCATGTGGACAAAGTACTTATGGAGAAGTAGA
>CANMFV010000072.1 GCA_947496835.1 Flavobacteriales bacterium
AAATGCGTATGAATTCGTATTGGCATCTTGTTCTGAGTAACTTACCGGATAATAATCACCGGTCATTTCACTTAAGCTTTTAATCGCCTCTTCAAATTGATCCTTAAATTTTGATTGAATGGTAAAATGAAAATCGATGGGTTGATTCTTTAATTTACTTCCTTGTATCAACTGTTCTTGAAATGGATTCAGAATAAATGGCCCTAGGGAATGAAACGGAATGAGTCCCTTTGGATACAAACCATAATTTAACCCGTCTTCGCCTAATACAAAAGCGATTAAATCATCAATAGTCCAAGCAAAATTTTCTATCTTTTCTTTGACATTATTAGGAAAACACTTGTAAAATGCAAAGGAGGAAATTCTACGAATAAATTGCTCCGTTTGTGCCTGATTTATTTCCGATGTTTGATTCAAATAGTCATATAAGAATTGAAACATCCTAGAACCTGAACCTGAAGCAGGTATAAAGAAGGAAAGCTGTTTTGTTAACAGTTCAAAACGTTGGCTGAAGACTAATTCCTCTTCTTTTTCAAGTTGAATGATCCCATCCCCTAGCCTACATGGCCTTAAAACATCTAGAGACGGAGCACCGTTCAAAATGGCCTTTTTTTGCTCCAACACGTTTTTTTCTTCTGCTTCTGTTTGCCCCATGTCTATGGAAAATTGTTATTTTGCATTGTGAATCGATTCTTCGAAAGTATAAAATATAGTTGGAAAGCCAAAGGAAGACACGGGATTCATTCTCCCTTTGTGTATGATTTAGTAGATAATTGTTTTCAATTAGCTCTTTCAAAAAAACAACTAAAAACCGTCGCGTCTAAAGTAGGAACCAAGTCAACTTCCTTAAAACTATTGACTCAACTTAGTAAACACTTGGGATTCGGCCGTGTTTTGACCAATCTTAAAGAAATTGAAACGCTTCAGTCATTTCTTCACCAACAAAATATCCAAGCTGAAGTTGACGCATTCAACTACCAAGAAAAAAAGGGAATTGAAGTGAAGTCTAGTTTAATTTTTATTGAATGTTCTCAATTTGATCCATCCTCATGGGAAAATATCATTGAACTTATTCCAACCTTAGACGATCATTCACTGATTGTATTGAGTGGAATCAGAACAAGGCACTTTACATTGAATGAATGGGACAAACTCATTTCCCATTCCTCATTTCATTTCACTGCGGATTTATTTCACTTCGGACTTTTATCCAAAAGAACATTTCAAGAAAAAGAACATTTCGTTCTTCGCTATTAATAGGCCGCAACAATCACGTCTAACATTTCCGGCATTGACTTTACACTGAACGAGGTAAACGCATCCGCTTGTTTTTTACGGGAACTTATTTTTTCTTTGGAGGATACAACTTGTACTTCGCTCAAATTTCCTGCAGTCCATGAATAAGTTGCAGCACCCATACTCGAAGTTGAAAGCGTTACATTGGAGCCGTTAGCAAGACTAGATGACCACGAAACATCAGGAACTACGGTTACAATATCGGATGAACGTTCACTATTCTCGGGTAATGGACCTTCTATCGATGCGATTTCATTAGGGATTTCTTCGTTTGATGACTCGGATGCAACTTCTTTAGGCATGATTGTCAACACGTTTGATTCCTTTTTCTTTTCTTTGGTCACTTGCTTCACTTCTGATTGAGTTTTTGGTTGGTTTTTAGCCAACGTTCTTTCTGGTTCTGGTTGATAATTGTACCACGTCAAAACCAATGCCGCCGCCACGGCAGAAATGGAAGTCCAAGTAGCTACGCGACTAAAACGATTTTTAGAAAAGCGGATTTCCCTTCCTCCGGATTGTGCTTGTTTGCCAGCATATTGAATGGCAAAGAGTTGGTCCAAACGTAGTTTCGTATTGGAATCATCAGTTGGTTGGTCCGACCACGCATCAACTTGCTGAAACAGCTTTTTCAAGGACTGAAATTCCTGTTCATCGGCACACCATTCCACTAATTGCAAACGTTCGGAGTCATTTAAGTCCGTAAACGTTGTGTGTTTTTTCAGGATGTTTTTTAAAGTATCTTCCATCTTTATTGTGTTAATTGATAAACACTCAGTTGATTTGCTAAAAATTTTGTTGCATAAAACAAACGAGACTTCACCGTCCCCTCGTTGATGTCTAATATTTCTGCGATTTCTTTTAACGCAAGTCCATCGAGGTGTCGCAACGTAAACACGGATCGATGTTTTTCATCTAATTCTTGTAACTTCTCTTCAAATTCAGCCAAGAACTGGGCATCCTGAACTTGATTCAAAACATTTTCGTTGGATGCAGCGAAAGAGGTATCCACACCATGAACGGTATTTTTTCTTACTTCCATTCGTTTGTACTCATTTTTACACATATTACTTGCTACCGAGAAAAGCCAGGTCTTGAACGAACGTGATGTATCGAACAATTCTGGATGCTGAATGATCTTCGCAAACAAATCATGAACAAAATCCTCCGCTTTTTCATCATCGCGCCAAAGCATGTTTCGAAAATACCCTTTTAACTTCCCAGCATAACGATCATACAATTCCGTAAAGGCAGACTGATTCCCTTGTCCTAACGCTTGCATTAGGGTCTCATCACTCCAGTCTGATATTGATTTACGAAAGAATTTCATCTAATTACCCGCCTTTTTTATGACTTTCTTTCCGAGAATATAATCCATGCTTTCTCGGATCTGCTGCAACAAAACGTCATTTCCCTCTCGTACATATTTAGCTTCCAAGTACATTAACATAGGCATGTAATTCATCGCGAATTTACTGCGCTGTTCATCTTCGGTTAATCCGTATTTATTGAATTGTTCAAACCAAAGATTCTCTTGTCTAATTGGCAAATCCTCTGCTGCTTTATCCGTGTATTGAAAGGTGAGTCCAACTGGAAAGAGTTTTTTTGAAAGTGGTTCCAGGTAATTTCGTGGAATCGTTACAGAAAGAAAAAGTTCTTTATCGGCATTCAATGCACAAAATTGACCCAAGTAACCAATGTCAATTTTTGAAGACTTCGGTAAAACGTAACCAAGTCCTTCTAATTTTTTACGGTATTGCGGACTTTGCATGAAATCCAAGGAAAGGATTTTGACATCCATTCGCTGTTGGTGACTAAATTGATTCAACAAAGCGCCGTACGTATCTTCAAACCCGTGTGTAATTAGCGTAGAGTTCATGGTGCAAGAAGTCAATACATCACTGGTATAAGTCTCAACTTCTAAACTAATCACGTCGTTAACTGACATCAATGAAAGCGCATTTTCCGTACTGATGGTATCTCCATTCATCAATTTAAGTGAAACATATTGTTTTTGCACTTCGAGATTTTCTGGATTCATCTGATACGCTTTTTCAAGAGCGGGCGATCGATCCAAATTATAATTCCCAGAAGCATAGTAAGACAATTGATATTCCCAAGAGTTGGGTGAAATGAGT
This sequence comes from Flavobacteriales bacterium, assembly GCA_947496835.1. GTDB lineage: Bacteria > Bacteroidota > Bacteroidia > Flavobacteriales_D > Crocinitomicaceae > UBA952. The sequence continues at coordinate 3,432 of CANMFV010000072.1, forward strand.
TCGAGTTGCTTTACTTTGGAATCCATTTCAGCTTGTTCAGCAGCTAAAGGCGTTCGTTGAAATTTATTTGATTTGGAATTTTGTCGAACAAGGGAAAAAGCGGAAAACACTTGTACTGTTTTATCTGTCTCTCGAAGGTCTTTCGTGTCATCTTGTTCGTTTGTATTTTCTCGCTCTTCGAATTTTTGATCTAATTTAAAATAACTTGAATCCATATTGATCAAGGTATTCGACTCGATATTTGTATTCAAATTTAATTGTCCATTCGACATGTTTGTCGCTTTTTCACTGACACCAAATTGGTTCGTTGATTGCGGTTTATTCTGATATCCATTTGGCGGTTGACCAAAAGAAATAAAGGAAAAAAGGAACGAAAAACTAAAAAAAATAGTTTGTTTCATTGGAATGATTTTTAGCTATTTACAACCAAGTTCTTCAAAGGTTCAAAAAAAGTCTCAATAATCCGTAAATTTGTTCGTTATATGCACATGAGATTATTCTTTTCTACCATTTTTGGTTGCTTACTCGTTCTTTTCACCTTGAGCACTAGCTCTTGTGGAAAGCATGTCATTCTATCAAAAAATAATTTGAGTTTCTCCAAGGATACCGTTGTCTTTGATACGGTTTTCACAACAATTGGATCAACGACGCAGCAATTTAAAATTTACAATAAGGACTCCAAAACAATTAAAATTGACGAAATCGAACTAATGGGGGGAACGAATTCCAAATTTTCGATGAATGTTGATGGACTTCAAGGAACGCAAATAAAAGACCTCTATATTGAAGGTGGAGATAGTTTATTCGTTTTTGTCGAAGTCACCCTGGATCCAAACGGAACGAATCTACCTTTGATAATTGAGGATTCCATTCGTTTTAAGTCCAATGAAAAGAATCAATTTGTCAAACTTGCAGCTTGGGGACAAGATGCCTATTTCCACTACAAAGATTTAAATGAAGGCGTTTGGCCCAACGACAAACCTCATGTTATTTATGGTATAGCCGCGGTTGGTTATCCCAAGATTGACTCAGCAAAAACATTGAATATTCAAGCCGGAACAAAGATTTACATGCACAAAAACGCCATCTTGTATGTATACAAGTCTACCTTAAACATTCAAGGAACACTCGGAAATGAAGTCATCATTCAAGGAGACCGTTTGGAGCAAGATTATCAAAATATCACTGGGCAATTTTATGGCATTTATTTTCAAAAGGCACGTCCTTCAACCATTGATTACGCGATCATAAAAAACGGCACATCCGGCGTACACTTGTACGATGAAGACCCAACGAATAGTGATTACACCCTCACGATGACCAACACGATTATCAAAAATCAAGCGCGATACGGTGTATTTATTTTTGCTGGAGCCAAAGTGAAAGCGGAAAACTGTATTGTTGCCAAAAACGGTACACATGCGCTGTTTGTACTTCAAGGAGGCGACTTCAATTTTAATCATTGTGACTTGCTCGGATATGGAAGTTCTACGAATCCAGCGGTGGGAATTAGCAATTATTATAACGACTATGCTGCAGGTCAAACGAATGTTTCCTCGATAGAAGAAGGGAAATTATATAATTGTGTGGTCACTGGAAATCTCACAACTGAATTTGCGATGGACACGATTCATATGTCCGGAGTTGTATTAAATTTTGATTTTAAAAACACGCTGTTGCAATCGGAAGTAACTTACACCGACTCTTTTTACGATGCCAGTGTCTTATGGAATGGCACCCCTCTTTTCACGAATCCAACAGAATTCAATTTTACATTTGGCCAAAATTCAGCTTTACAAGGCAATGGAATTAACACAAGTGTGGTAACTGACATCCTTGGAAATCCAAGAAACAATCCACCAGATATTGGCGCGATTGAACTGAACTAAAAATATTAGAACAAAAAAATGCGGATCAATATTGACCCGCATTTTTTATTTCATTGAATTGGACTTATGCGTTTGCAATCATGTTATCCAAAACTTCCATCACACTTTTAACTGCCTCTGCTGACTCTACAAGAAGAGCGCGTTCTGCATCGTTCAATTGTAATTCGATGATTTTCTCAATACCGTTTTTACCAAGTACCACTGGTACACCAAGGTAGATGTCATTCATTCCATACTCTCCTTGCAACCAAGCACAAACTGGGAAGATTCGTTTTTGATCACGAACGATTGCTTCTACCATTTGAGCAGCTGCAGCTCCCGGAGCATACCAAGCTGAGGTACCTAATAATTTAACGATTTCACCACCACCAAATTTCGTGCGTTCGATGATTTCATTCAATTTAGACTCTTCAATTAATTCAGTAACTGGAATACCACCAACAGTCGTATAACGAGGAAGTGGAACCATTGTGTCACCATGTCCACCCATCAACACTGCTTGGATATCCTTCGGTGAAACATTTAATTCTGTGGCCAAAAAAGCACGGTAGCGAGCTGTATCAAGTACACCTGCCATTCCGAATACTTTGCTTGGATCTGTTTTTGCGTTCAAATACGCACAGTATGTCATCACATCCAATGGATTAGAAACAACAACAATAATGGCATTCGGCGAATACTTCAC
>CANMFV010000073.1 GCA_947496835.1 Flavobacteriales bacterium
GTTTCACAAAGCGAAATTCATTCAAACTTTTTTCAAGTACAATGAGTTGAAACGCGTAAAATTCATCGACTGTGAAGCGGACCACTTGACGTATGAACTGCTAAAACACGGTAAAGCGGACTTATCTGGAGTTCGTTTGATACCTGCTTGATTTACGCTTTATTCAAATGTGATTTTATTGACAAAGAACACAGTTCTTTTGCGTTTAACGTCCTCATCCTTGGTATTCTTAATCTGTTGGAAACCATAGGATAAAAAGTAATTGTCATACCAATAAGACACTTCAGATGCCGCTACTCTCACATTGTCATTTTCCGAGGAACCGTTAATTTGAGTCGATGTTTTATCCGAAATCATAACGCCATCGAAGTCAAATTCTTTCCCATAAATGTAGTTGCCATCGGCAAAAACAAGTTTAATGGATTTTTGCGTTTGATCAGCAATTCGGATGAATCGTTTCACATAATATGGCTTTGTGAATGGGTACATTTTGAAACATTGGCTCCACAGTAATTCTCCTTTTTTATTGAATTTTGCAATAAGGGCATGTGTGTATTGATACCCATCAAAAACTTGAACGGTTGTGGTTGTTGGTCTACCGTTCACATAAGTGGTACGCGTCTCCGTGCGATAAGTAGGATAATACGCTTCACCAAGAAAAAGATAATCGTTCCCGCAAGGAATGATATCATGAATGGCCATGTTGTACGAAATCTCTAATTCCTTACCACGTCCAGCCATACGTTCTTTTTTCTTTTCAATCCGAGCTTGGGTGCGCTCAGGTAAATAAGAAAGGAAATTTTCTAAGTCGATGTAATTGTAAAAGTTCGCAGCTTGGAGCTCGCCGTCTACTGTCGTTGTCATGTATAATCCAGTACTAGAAGAGCCACCATTAGTCGAATAGGTACCTGAAATCAAGATATCTTTTTTATCTAATCCAGCAATTGTCGTCGATTTTAATTGTTTATCAATTTCTTCATTCATTGGCATTGCACGTAAGAAATCACCAGCAAGATTGTATTGATACAAATACCACTTAGTGGTTTTTCGAGAGATATTTCCGGCAAGGGAAACATAAAAAGATTGCGATTTCTCAACATACTGCAGGTTGGAAACACCAACTCTTTTCGCTTTGATTCCTTCGACTAAAATGTCATTTGTATTCATTGTTCCGGATGTCAAATCAAGGTTGGTAATGGACCATTTTCGTTGATAGTAACCAGCTAACAATGCGTGACCATTCGCTACCTCAAAAAATTGAACACTAATGGAATGTTCTAAGTCCCCATCTATTTGAGTCAGTCCACCTGTTTTTATGTTGTATTGTAGAATGGAGTACTTCCCAAATCGGTTCATAATTAATTTATATAACACATCTCCTTCAATAAAACTTTTAGTTTCTACGAAGCCTTTTGGCCACGAAAAGAGGTATTCATCGGTGAATGTTAAATCCGTTGAGTAACGCTGAAAACGGTATTCGATGGCACCATCCACAGGCTTATCTGATTGACTGGTCATGACAAAACCATTTCCACCAAATTCATAGACTTTTTCGCTGTTATAACCGTCCTTCAACTCAATTTCGATGCGGTTTTCAGATGTTTTAATTTGAGCAATGACTGTGATAGAACTTAATAGCGTAAAAAGGAAAAAGAGTGCTTTCATAGGACTAAATCTTGTTGGCCGAAATTACTCTTTTTTTGGAAATTTCCTAAACAAGAGACTGATCTTAAAAAGATGTCAAACGATTGGACGAACTTCTTCCCCTTGAAAATGTTATTTTTGTTACATGAATTCGAAAAAAGGCATCGCCATACTAGGATCCACAGGATCTATCGGAACCCAAGCGCTTGAAGTACTGGAAACGTATCCAGATTATTTTGACCTTCAAGTTTTAACTGCTGGCAAAAATGCCGATTTGTTAATCGAACAAGCACTGAAATACCATCCAAATTCTGTGGTGATTAGCGACGAATCACTTTATCAAAAGGTAAAAGATGCATTGTGGGGAGAAGACATTCATGTATACGCTGGAGATCAGGCACTGTGTCAAGTGGTGGAATCGAACGAGGTTCATACGGTTCTTACCGCACTTGTTGGTTACGCCGGACTCAAACCAACCATACATGCGATTGAAGCTGGTAAAACGATTGCCCTTGCAAACAAAGAAACGCTCGTGGTTGCTGGTGAACTCATCACGAAATTAGCGAAGGAAAAAGGGGTGAACATTTATCCGGTAGATTCCGAACATTCTGCTATTTTTCAGTGCCTCGTGGGTGAATTTCAGAATCCCATCGAAAAAATATACTTAACTGCTTCCGGTGGACCTTTCCGTGGATTTACACACGATCAATTGAAGTCTGTGAGTTTGGCGCAAGCCTTAAAACATCCAAATTGGTCGATGGGCGCGAAAATCACCATTGACTCTGCCAGTTTGATGAACAAAGGATTGGAAGTCATTGAAGCGAAATGGTTGTTTGGATTGGAAACGGATCAAATTGATGTGATCGTTCATCCGCAATCGATTGTGCACAGTTTGGTGCAATTTGAAGATGGAAGCATGAAAGCACAAATGGGACTTCCAGACATGAAGCTTCCCATTCAATATGCCTTAACTTTTCCGCAGCGACTCCCAACAAATTTCCCGCGTTTCAATTTCATGGATTACCCGCAATTAACGTTTGAAGCGCCAGATAGAAAGGTGTTCAAAAACCTAGACCTTGCTTTTAAAGTCATGGACATGCACGGAACCGCAGCTTGTTCTTTAAATGCAGCGAATGAAATCGCGGTGGATGCTTTCTTAAATGAAAAAATTAGTTTTCTAGAAATCGCTGAAATCAATCAGGCGGTAGTGGAATCTGCAAATAACGTTTTGACTCCAAGTTACGAACAGTACGTTCAAGCGGATGAAGTTGCGCGTGAGAAAGCACGAGAATTTATCGGTAGAATCTAAAAGAAGGCACGCAATTCCATGGACCCATTGTGAATGGTTCTGCTGTTTCCTGTGTCACGTCCGCTATATTGAAGTGTCATTTGTAGGTTTTTAGCTAAGGTGCGCTGGTAGCTGATGGTCCAAGTGAAGTTACTTCCTGGCTTTAAAGATTCTAAGAGTTCGTATCCGATAGCGGATTGAATGGAGCCCGTATAATCCAATTGAATCCATTTAAATTCTCCCTGGAAACCACCTTTTTCGGTTTGATTTTGTTTCCAAGTAAGTCCAAGTTCCTTTAATAGGCAAGATTCGCCACCATAAACAGCGTCATTTTGTTTCGTCGACAGCCTGCCAGTTAAGGCATACCGTGAATTTGTGGATCCTTGGTAAATCAAGTTCTGTTTTACTTCAAGGTACGTATAGGCATAGTTTCTTCCGTTCGTGTAATCCACTAAACTGGACTTATTTCCGCTTTTGGCACTCGATTCAAGGGAAAACGTTGGATGAACATTCCATCGGAGCAATACTTCCTGACTTTTTTGACTTCGTGCGTCTTGTCCATTCGACAATAAATTCTTGGTGTCGTTTTGTTGAAGTTGGTATTCTGCTGTAAAGATTTTCCCCATTCGATTAAAGAAAAGGGAATTGTTCATGGTGATGGATGAACTCAATAAACTGGTATTGGCGATGTCATTGAAGAATGGATTAAACGCACTTTCTAGGTTAAATTCATTGATTTTGCGCTGCATCCTTAACCGTGCTTGATCGGAGAATTTTCCCAGCACTTTTTTCCACGTGTTTTGATTGTTCCAAATGCGTTCCGGCCGCCAAAAAATACTTTGATTGTATTCGTTGGAAAACGTATTCGCATACTCGTTGCTTGGAATGAAAACGCGTATATAACTCGCTTGGTCGATGTATTGAGCAATTTCAAACTCATTTAAATCTTTGATTCCATCATTGTTATAGTCAATCCACGTGTAAAGTCCTTGTCCATCATTGACCTTCAAGTATTGAAATTGCCTTTTTTGTTCCAATCCGGATCCAACTTCATAAAAGGTATTCACCGTTAATGCGTTGTTGAAAAAACGTCCTTCGTAATCAATTCGACCCACCAAGGAATTCTCTGGTGTTTGCGGAAGTAAAACGCTGTCAAGTATTTGCAGCGAACGGTACGCACTTAAGATGGTCAAACGTTGATTTTTGAGTTGATTCCAACTAAGTTCAGCTCCAGCGGTTTTTGCTTTAGCAGCATTCCTTAATTGAATCGAATCACTGCGCTGGTCGAAGCGTTCGCGGTAATAAACTTTATATTGATAGGAACTTGTGTCTGCATTTGAGGCATAAAATTGGTAATCAAAAAACTGGTAACTCATTGGACTCATGAATGACTTGTCGCGAAAGACATTGCGCTCGTGATCGTCTTTATACCCAAGTTTTAGTTTCCCTAAATTTTTACTGATGTCCAAGCGATGCCGGATAAATGAATTCGTGTCTTCATTTAGTGCTGTAACTGCGGTCAATGCACTGGCATCCCATGTGGCTTGCCAACTTTTTTCTGTCCATTTGCCTTCAGAGAATACCCGTGAACCATTAAATTCGTTTCCAATCGCGAAATTTTGTGCTGCTAAGGACATCCCCCCTTTTTTCTTTTCTGAAAGCGTTACTCCAGCATTTACGTTCCGTTGAAAGCCATTCAGTTGCTTATTTCGGGTGTTCCAATCTCGGTCAAATTCAACTTTGCGGTATTGTTCGATTGGACTAAAATAACGGCTTAAATACTCAAATTCTAAGTAGGTTTCTACGGAGACGTCTTGCCATTGGTCCTTTTTCACGGGGATTTTCTGCGTGAGTTTAGATCGATTGGAGAATCCTTGGTCATCTTCGGACCCGATGCGTGAAAAGGTATTAAGGTCATTAGTGGTCAAGGCCATTTCAGACTCGATGTGCAGGTTCGACTTTAAGTTGACGATAAATCCACTTGAAACCATTTGTTTTTGCTTCGGTGTGATCACACTGCGATTTGGAGAATAGTCTCCTTGTGGAACGCCTGAAATGGGCGCAATCCATTTATAGACTTTGCCAAGTGCATTGTAGGAATCAAGCACATAATCTCCTTTATTTAACCCAACATACTGAAAGGAAACGCGGTAATGAGCAAGTGCTGGATCCACGCTAAACACAAGGACGGAATCAAAGGTTAATGAATCAATTAATTGATACAACAATTGATTTTCGCTGTATCCTACCGAATCGATGCTATTTACAATGGCTTGCGATAAATCATCCCCAATTTGTGATAGCCCAAACTTTTGAGCACTGCTTAATTCCTGCTGTAAGGATTGATTTTTCGCATCTTGTTCACTATACGCATTGAACCAAATTTGCCCTCTTTTCAGTTCAACTCGTGTCGCACTTTGCAGCAAGGACCGCGCATAGTTTTGATCGGAATATTGAAATTCTGCGACAATTCGAATGTCCTTTGTGATTAAATGCCTGGAAGTAAAAATAAGTTCTGAAGTGTTGTAATCAATCGTATAATCGAATTCTTGTCCACGCATGAGTAATTTCCCATCGATGTAAATGCGTTCCGTTCCAGAAAGAATGGTGATAAACGGTTCGTTTTCTGCACCACGTAAGCGATATGGACCTTGATTTGCTTCTATTCCCTGAATGATTTGCCGGTTGAATTTTCCTTTGGATAGGGCGATGCTATTTTGGGTAAACCATTTCTCTCCTTTGCTTGTTTTACCTTGAAATTCTGAACTGATTCCTTGACCACGTTTTTTGTAGTTCATGAAATAACCGGTCGGTTTAGAAAGCCAGAAATCACCCGTGATTAATTTAAACTGATCATTTGATAATTGAATATACACTTGATCAAATTCTTGAAGTTTATTGGTATTTCCATCCGCCTGAATTGGAATGTTCGCATCGGATATAGACGCACTTAGCTTCAAATTGTCGCTAATCATTCCGTTTAACTCTAAGTTTAAAGCGGAGTTAATTCCTAAGCTTTGATTGTTTCCAAAGCTTAATCCCCTTGAAA
>CANMFV010000074.1 GCA_947496835.1 Flavobacteriales bacterium
CATGCGCTTCATTGAGTTGGTCTATCTGATAGACACCACCAACGTGCGTCGTTAGTTCATTTTTTCTATACAATTCAGTTACTTCCTTCAAACAAATAGCGATTATGTCTGGATGAGCGTCTGCAATCTTAAGCATATTGACACCTATCAAACTTTTTGACCGCATCATCAAGGCAATTGGCAAGACAACACCCATATCAAAGAGGAATTTCAATTTAGAAAAAATCCCAAATTTTCCGCCAACCATTTGTGAGCCACCAAAGATAAACAAGCGTCCATTTGGACCAAGAAACTGCATGTCCTTTTTAATCGTATCTCCAGCAATTGGATTGAAACTAGCACTTAATAGATTATTTCCTAGCAGCCTTTTAAGTTCTGATTCGTAGTCTGTCGCTTTATAATTAATCACGTAATCCGCACCTAAATTAAGGGCCAATTCTCTCTTTTCTTCCGAACCAATTTTCGCATAAACGATGGCTCCCTTTCGCTTGGCCAACTGAATTAACAATGAGCCTACACCTCCGGCAGCAGCGTGTATCAATACATGTTCGTTTTTTCGGATTGGAGAGACAACATCAGACATGTAGAAGGCAGTTACTCCTTGCGTTGATAAGGACATTGCTATTTCCGCTGGAATGTCGTCAATTGCAACAATGGCATTTACCTTCGTTTGCACGTGTTTTGCGTAGCCTCCAAAACGGGAAAATGCCAAAACACGTTTGCCAATCCAGTCTGTTGGACATTCAAGTCCAACTTGTTTCACAATTCCTACCAATTCATAGCCCAAAACACAAGGCAATGGTGGCGCCTCTTTGTACAAACCATGTCTCGCCATGACGTCTGCATAATTTAATCCAAAGGCTTCACTTTCGATTAACACCTCATCTGCCAGCAGTTCAGGAAGTTGTACACTTCTTTTTTCAAAAGCCTCCGACGAAGGTCCTATTTTACACAGAACAATAGCTTCTGTTTCCATTTCTTAGAATCGAGCCGTGATTCCTCCCATTACTTGGAAAGGTTGAACTGGATAATTGTACCAACGATTATAACGTTGTGCAGCGACATTGTTCAATTGTAAAAACGCTGATACTCTTGAGCTGTATCGGTACTCAACACCTAAATTTATATCAACGATTGTTCCCAAAGAAACGAAATATTGACCGTTTTCTTCTTTTACACCTTCGCCAGTAGCATAAACAAGCGCATTTCGTCCAGATTCAATCGTTCCGTCTAAATTTATTAGGAACTTTTCATATAAATTATAAGACCCTCTGATTAAACACTGGAATTGAGGAAGATTCCAAGCATGTGCTTGGTTATACATTTCATAAGAATAGAATCGGGCAGTACCATCAATTTTCAATTTTTCATTCATTTGGTAACTTAAAGACCCTTCAATTGTTGTTAAATTTAAGGTGTCGTAAATTACATTAAATTGATTTCGATAAACTCCAAACGTATCTGTAATGAATAAGGCCTTATTTTCAATACGGGCAAAACTTGCACCTATATTAAAGCTCATTCGTTTACTTAATGTTCCCTTGAATCCAGCGTAAATATCAAATGGATTGTGTTCGTTCAACAGTTGTTGATTTACACGAATAAACGGATTTTGTGCAGTTAAACTTTGGATGGTATTTTGTTTCAACCCACCTTTTATTCCCAAGTATGGAATAAAAATGTCCTTGAACATGGCATATTTAAATTCGGCATGAGGATACACATAAACCTTGTTCCCTTCCGGGCGAAGATCTGCGGTTATGCCCACCCCAATTTCGATTTTTAATCGATTGTCAAGCATTTGTGTCCAAACACCAGGTTTAAAATCTAAAATCGTATTTTGACTAGCAATCCCAGTATCACCTACGGACATTACTGAATCTAAAATTCCGTATTTATATCCATTATATCTAACGCCAATATCCCCATAAAAACGTTCATTTCGGTTATTATACCACAAGCGAGATTTAAAATTAAAGTGATTTTCTAGAGCTCTCCAATCTGCAAGAGAATCTGCTGGTTTTCTTGTTTGAAAATTGGTATAATCCGTTTTAATTTTAAAATTCCAGCGGGCGCTATCACCACGGTTTGCTACATATTCTGCGGATCCGTTGTACACTTGAAAGCGTTGTGCAATCGAATCCTTCGAAATACTGTCATTTTGAAAACCATAATAATGAAAACCGTTATTTTGGTAATTAAACTCACCTGCAAGGTTATAATTTCTTTCATTGATTTTTCCGAAAAAAGTTCCACTTGTACGGTCATATTGGGCTGGAGCATACACTTCCTTTTCCCTGTTTTTAATATCCCCAAAAGAACTTAAATGCTTGATATTTGCTCCATATTCATATGCTCTGGATCTAGTAGAATTAAAATACAATTCTCCCAATGGCATGATGGTAGAACCAATTCCAACTTTGGCATAAAATGGATATAACTGTTTTAAGTTTTCCTTTGTTTCTACTGTGGCAGCCTCAATCGTATCCAAAGAAATCTTTGTCGGTACTTGAAATAACAATAAGGGGTAAGCCTTCACTTGGGTAGCTTTTACGGTGTCAATGATTTTTGGATGAGCTAATATTCGAAAAGCGGGTTCAACCGTTCTATTCGTCCTCATGTCAAAGATTACATCATCTTTTTGTGACCAAATTCCAGAAACGAATACCAGCGCAATTAGTGTGAGTACGTATTTCATGTTCTTAATTTTCATTGATTTCAATTTTCATTTCTGGTTCTTTTTCTTCCGTTGCTGGAGGATTTTTAAGTTGCATTAACTCATCCCAAAGGTCATTTGCCTCTGATTGAATTCCATCATTTGCGTCCGGATAGAAGTCAATGACAGATTTCAAGGTTTGTTCCGCTTGGAAAAGATCATCGTTCAGCATATGAATTTTAGTTTGTAGCATGAGTCCCTTTGCCACCCAGAAATTATAGCTAGGTTTCATTTTAACTAGGGCTTTAATTTCTGCTTCAGCTGTTGCCAATTCGTTGTTCTTAAAATAAACATCAGCAAGTAGGTACTTCGCTTCGGAACCCATAGCGGTTGTTGTATTTTTCACCAACCATTCAAGGGAAGGTTTCGCCAAATTATACTCTTTTAAATGATAGTTAGAAAGTCCGATGGAATATTCCGCTTCAACTTTGATTTGAGGTGTTATAGCAGCGTTTTCCAAAACGAACTTGGCATTCACAATGGAATTTGCGTAGTCATCTGTTAAAAAGGAGCAGCGCATTTGACCTAGTTTGGCTTGAAAAGTGGTCGTTGGTTTTGAGGCCAATTCATCCAGTTTTTTGTAATAGTTATTTGCCTTCCCAAACTCTTTTTTTCCGTAAAAATAACCTGCCAACTTCGCCGATGCGAATTCTGAATAGGCTGTTGTTGGTGTTTCCATAAATTTCCCAAAATAATTCATCGCGTTCACAGAATCTTTTATTTTGAGGTAGCTATTACCCAGGTAAAAATAGGTTTCATTCACGAATCGACCGTTTGGAAATTTTGTTAAGTAAATTTCAAAATTTGGAGCGGCCTCTGCATAATTACTATCTAGGTAACTATTCCACGCAGGAGAGTAAAACATGTTTTCTTTCTCTTCTTTAGAAATATTTGCACATGGATATTTATCCGCTGTAGCGGATGCTAGTTCTGGATTTTTTTGTGCGTTGTAAACATCGATTAATGCCTTCACTACTTTTTCACAAATCTCACGTTGTTGTTCAAATTCTGCCAAAATGCTTTTGTATGCTGATTCCGCTTTTACATAGTCCCATTTTTTATAATAGGCATCAGCCATATCAAGGCGAACATCTAGCGCATACGTCGAATTAGGATATTCTTTCAGGAAATTTTCATAGGCCACTAGCGCTTCATCAAAATCCCTTTCGGACATATAGGTTCTTCCTAACTCGTAAGAAGCATTCATTCGATACTTAGACTTCTTGAAATTGTTTAAAAGGTCATTCAAGGTTTTGATTTTATCTTCTGGTTGCGCATTGTATCCATAGGCTTTTGCTAAGTAATACATGGCTTTATCATTCAATCCGGAATTAAGTGCTAAAGCATCTTTATAAAATTGAACCGCCAATAAGTTTTGACGCGTTAAATAATAACTATCTGCCACTCTGAATGTCGCATCCAACACTTTATTTTTATCCTTAGGTGCAAATTGGAGGTATGTTCGAAAAGACTCAATGCTTTGATCATACGCTTCTTGATCCATGTATGCATAACCAATATTATAATACGCATCTATTTTTTCTGGCAATGAGTTGGATGCAGGGGAAGAAATAAACTCTCGGTACATTGAAATAGCTTCCTTTAATTCTTTTTTACGGAAATAAACATCGGCTACCCAATAGCGTGCTAATGCCACCATTTGAGGGTCAATAGGATATTTCTCCACTAGTTTGAATGCGCTCATGGCATCAACGTAGTCATTCTTTTGAAATAATTCTACGCCGTGATTAAATGCAACCGTTTGATAAACGGATTTTAACTTGGCGTCCATAGATGGCAGTTTATCCAAACTTTCAATTGCTTTGGCGTAATTACTGGTTGTGGTGTACACATTCACTAAATATTGGAAAACATCCGATTTTCGTTTGGTATCTGGATAACGAGAAAGGTAGTTTTCAAAAGCGCGAACAGACTCATCATATGGATTAATATCCACCTTAAAAGAAATCACTGCAAATTGGTACAATGCATCCTCTTGAATATTTGGAAGACTTTTCATTTCAGATGCGCGTTCAAATGCACTTCTGGCAGGTAGTAATTTTTCTGCCTTTAAGTAAGCGTCGCCAATTTGATACATGGCAATGTGTCCGAGGCTATCGTCTACACGCGTCACTTTATCAAAATTCTTGATTGCTTTCTCGTATTGATTTGTCTTGTAGTATGAAAAACCTAATTCATAAAAATCGTCTCTGGTTCCTTTCGATTTTGCATGGTATTTTTCTAAAAATCCAATTGCATCTTTATAAAGCGCTAGTTGATAATACGAATCACCAATAATGTGTTGAATATCCGCTTCATTGTTCACAAATGTGCAACTCAACACCGTCGGAGCGAAGTCAATCACCTCTTGAAATTTACCTTGCTTATGCAGAATTTGAGCAATGTAATACGGTACTACGCCACAAAACGTGGAATCTGTGCGCAATTTTTGAAAGCCTTCCAAAGCAACCTGTAAAGCATTCTTTGTGTAACTTATGTGTGAATAAAAGTACAAGCTTGGTTTCGCATATTGCGTGCTTCCATCTTTCACATCTCTGAAGGCATCATAAGACGTTTCCACGTCTCCATTTTGAAAAGCCGCATACCCCATTTTGAATAAAACTTCTTCTTTTTCTTCGGGTTCTACCTCGCGCACGGGTACTTTTGAATAAGCCAATTGTGCTGATTCAAAATCTTCATTTTGAAAATAATAATTACCAATTTTCAACGCAATTCGATTCCTATAAATATTATCAGGATACGCTTTATTGAATGCTTCCAGCAAAGGAATAGCATCATTGTTATACAACTCTAAAGCAGAAATACCTTCGTAGTAATAAGCCTTTACTAAAAAAGGGTCGTTGGGATTTCTTTTAGCTTCCTTGCTTCCACTAATAAACGAGCGAAACTCTTGTTTAGCAGCGCTATATTGTGCTTTTTCAAACAATTCTTCTCCTCGGAAGTAAGAAGCATTTTCTCCGGCATATTTAGCCGTTTCTTGTGCCCAAAACTGAATGGGTATCAAGAATGCAAAGACGAGATGGCGTAAGTTACGATTCATAGAATGTAAAATTACAATTGGACAAGTGTGGGAATGATGGAGTATTCAAAAGTTTTAAACCTGAAAGTGTTAAGATATTATCGAAGGACAAATTAAATGGTTACATGAAAATCTGCACATTTGTGTTAAATTCAAGATTGTGTCAAAAGTAATTACCCTCGCAAATGCCCAAATCTATC
>CANMFV010000075.1 GCA_947496835.1 Flavobacteriales bacterium
ACTTTAGGTCTTACAGAAATTGACGCTGTTCGGGCAACCCGAGATTTTAATGATGTCGGTGAATTAAATCCACATGTCCGCACGCAAGTTGCATTCAACGTTGAATCTAGAGTGATTGAAACGGTTAGAACGAATGGAGTTATGTTGACACAATCTACTCCTCGCGGTGGAACGATTTCCGGCTCTTCAGCTTTGATGTTTTTATCTGGATGGAATTGGGAAGATGCAACGGTTTTAGCGGATGACGGAATTCATGTGAACTGGCCCTCAAGCACGCAAGGTGGTGGATGGTGGGCAGAACCAGCTCCGAAATCAAGAAACACGAACTACCAAAAAGAAAAAGAGGAAATCATGGATTTCTTCACCTTGGCGGAAGTTTATGCTAAAGGAGCGAAATCAATTGAAGACCTTCGATTGGAAGCAATGAAAGCATGTTTCGTTGGTACAAAACGCGTGTATTTTCACGCAGATGGCATGCAACAAATTTTAGACATCATCGAGTTTGTCGAAAAATACAACTTGAAATTCCCTGTAATTATTGGTGGATATGAAGCTCATTTGGTTGGAAAACGCTTGAAGGACGCGAAGATTCCGGTGATGTTGAACCGAATTCATAGTCTTCCAGAGCGTGAAGAGGATGATGTCAATTTACCTTATTTATTGCCAGCTCTTCTTCAAAAACAAGGCATCCTTTTTTGTCTGCAAAATGCAGGAGATATGGAAGCAATGAACGCTCGAAATTTACCTTTCCAAGCAGGTACGGCAATGGCTTACGGATTAACGGAAGAAGAAGCATTAACATCCATTTCATTGAATGCGTGTAAAATCATGGGAATTGACAAAGAATTTGGTTCCATTGAATCAGGTAAATCAGCAACCTTGTTTATTTCGAAAGGCCCTGCATTGGATATGAAAACAAATCAAGTTTCCACCCTAATTTTTCATGGGCAACTTGTTTCCTCAGAGAATTTCCAATACAAATTGTACCAGAAATACAAGAAAAAATACCAGGGAAAATAATCAAGAATTCAATTGTAACTTTTGCTTAAGATACACGTCTTGGCTTTGGTGTTATGACGGTAAGTGAGTATAATCAAAGTGTGAAGGACTTTGCGGATCGATTGTATCGGTTTGCATTGAAAAATCTGAATGATTCAGATTTAGCAAAAGATTTTGTTCAGGATGCGTATGAAAAATTATGGGTAAGAATTGATCAGGTAGACAACAATAAGGTTAAATCTTATTTATTTAGAACAGTCGTAAACGCACAAATTGATCGTTCGCGGAGAACAAAATTACAGCAAAACCACTTGGCTTCGATTGATGTACATCAAACAGAAGAACAAACACCATTTGATGTGCAAGAGAAAATCGACGAGGGTGTGAGCCGTTTAACAGAGATCCAACGAACTGTATTGACACTCAGAGATTACGAAGGTTATTCCTATCAAGAAATCGCGGAAATGTCTGGTTTGAGTGAAGATCAAGTGAAAGTGTATATTTTTAGGGCTAGAAAATTTTTGAAAGCCTACATCGGACAAGTAGAAGTATTGATATGAATTGGTCGAAGGAACATTTGGAAGCACGTATGCTGGATGCCATTGAAGGGAGACTTTCGGATGATCAACTAATTCAGCTGCAGCAACTTTTACAGGAGAATCCAGCGTTTGGAGATCTGAACGACGCCATGATTTTTATACAAGAAGATGAGTCAATCGAATTTGACCATTCTTCCTTACTAAAAAAGGAATCCTTTATTCCTGAAGCATATAAGTCCGAGGAAGGATTTGAGAAAGAGAAAATGTCTATAGCTAGAATGGAAGGACTTCTATCAAGCCATGAAGAAAAGAACTTTGAACACATGCTAAACGTGGATCAAGAGTTAAAAAATCAGTGGCAGCTCGTTCAGCAAACGAAACTTATCCCAAATCTAGAGATCCGTTTCCCATCCATAGAAACACTCAAAAAAGAAAAAGGCAAAGTCGTTCCTTTCCGCTTGTATTTTTCATACGCCGCTGCGGCAAGTGTTATTTTAGTATTGATCTTGAATTGGCCTAGTCCAGAAAACCAAGTGAAAACAGCGAGTAAGGCAATACAAAAATCAGTGAAAGTTGACCAAAAGGAAACAAAATCACAAGTCGCAGAGTCGAATAATACCAACTACAATGTAACACCAAAGTCTAAAAATATAAGCGTTGAACATATCGATCTAGGACAGAATGAAGTGCGCGATTGCATTGTTCAAGAGGAGAATCCACAAGCAGAACAAATCCCTATTGAGCAGTCGCATTACCTTACCCAAGCTTTTGTAGACTCGATTGAATTAGCGGCGATTAGTCCAAAATCGACAATGACACCTACATCCACAAACAATCCCAGTAAAACCAGTGAAACCATCGGGATTCGAGAATTTGTCATTCAAAAAGGAAATGAAAAACTTTTTGGAACAGCAAAACCGAGCACCGCAGATAAATATACCTCCATTACAAATTACCTCGCGCAATCAGTGAATATACCGATATCCTATCATGAAAAAGAAGATGAAAAAGTGAAAACAACTTTTTTCAAACTCGGATTCATAACGATTGAGCGTAAACAAACAAAAAAATAATGAACGTGTAACAATCATTATTTAAACACGTCAAAGCAATATCAAACATTAAATATCATGAAACATTTAGTACTTTTTGGATTCTTAGTAATCTCGTCTACATTCTTTGCTCAAAAGGATCTAACAAAACGCATCGTTCAAATAAGAGGAAATGACACCACAATCATTGTTGTTAATGAACGCATGGATAAAATGGACTCGATCCTGACGGAAGAAATGAAAAAAATCTATGGAACAGATTCGATGATGACCCATGTAGATGTATTTTTAAAAATGGATTCAACGATGATTTCCCAAGACGGTGAAGCAGCAATGGATTCCATTAAAGTAAAAATCGGCAACATGAAGATTGTTATTTTAGAGGACCGAGATGGGAACGCAAAAGGTCAAAAACGAATGATTATTGATGAACGCGTGATCATTAATGAAGACCGTGATATATCGTTTCAGGATAAGGATTTTCAGGACGACGATTGCAATAACTGCATCTCAAAAACAAACAATGCTGTTTGGTCGGGAGTTGGTTTAACGGCGAACGGATTCTTAAACGCACAAGATAAATTAGCAACAGGAACTGAATTAGGCTTCCTAGAGTTAGATCCTGCAAGAAGTATTGGTGTTCAATTAAACTTGCTTGAAAAAAGATTTCCAATCATAAAAGGATTCCTAGGTCTCACCACAGGATTAGGAATCCAGTGGAACCGATATGCATTGAAGGGGAATTACGACATTACTGCAACGAATGATACAATCTTTGGCGTGGAGAATACAAGCGTACAATATTCAAAAAATGTGTTGAGCTCTGCTTACATTCAAGCACCATTATTACTACAAATTAACACGAATAAAAATCCAAGTGAATCTTGGACAATCGCTGCCGGAGTAGTTGGTGGTATTAGAATTGGTGGATTACATAAAACCAAATGGGAAATAGATGGAAATGAAAGCAAAGACAAAACAAAAGATGACTTTAACTTCAGTCCATTCTCCGCTTCTTTGATGGCGTTGGTTGGTTACGGACAATGGAATGTGTATATGACTTATAATTTGACAGACGTCTTTAACGAAGGATCCGCTCTGTCATTGCGTGGTGTGAACGCTGGAATTTTACTCTCGTTTTAAAAAATACCTCTTATCACCACCATAAAGACGGCGCGAAGAATTCTTTGCGCCGTTTCTTTTTATGGGATTTTCCGTTTTATTCCTATCGTCTGATTCGTGCCTTTCCGTGTTGATTTGTATATTTGCCACACTGTAATTCAAAACTGAAAGAACCATGAGTTCATTTGACCATAAAACTACCTTCTGGGATGCATTTCGATTGATGTGCACCGCAAAAACCATGGCGGAGAAATACGAGCAGAACAAAGAGATAACTTCCAAGTATGTTCATGCAACTTCTCGTGGACACGAAGCCATCCAATTGGCTGTTGGAATGCAATTAAAACCTCAAGATTGGGTTTCTCCATATTACCGAGATGATAGCATTTTACTCGGCATTGGAATGAAACCATACGAATTAATGCTGCAAGTTTTTGCAAAAAAAGACGATCCATTTTCAGGTGGAAGGACGTATTATTGTCACCCCTCTTTAAACCGTGAAGGATTCCCAAGGATTCCACATCAATCCTCCGCCACAGGAATGCAAGCCATTCCAACAACGGGAATTGCCATGGGGATCCAATACAAAGAAAAAACTGGAATCGCTGAATGGGACCTAAACGATGCACCTGTTGTCGTATGTTCATTGGGAGATGCTTCGTGCACAGAGGGTGAGGTTTCTGAAGCGTTTCAAATGGCCGCATTAAAACAATTTCCTATTGTTTATTTGGTTCAAGACAACGGCTGGGACATTTCTGCAAACGCGAAAGAAACGCGTGCGCAGGATATTTCAGAATACGCAAAAGGATTCCACGGAATTGAAGTGCGTTCAATAGATGGGAGCGACTTTTTAACGAGTTTTGAAACGGTTCAAGAGGTTTTTGATACCGTGAGAAAAGAAAGAAGACCTTTTATCATTCATGCCAAAGTTCCTTTACTCGGACATCACACATCCGGTGTGCGCAAAGAATGGTACCGGGACGATTTGGAAGAAGCTGCGAAAAGTGATCCATATCCAAAATTAAAACAAGCTGTTCAAGATTTAGGACGCAGTTTGGCCGAAGTAATCAACATGGAGTCTGCCGTTCGCAAAGAAATTGATGAAGCATACGATCAAGCATTGAATGCAGAGGACCCAAGCTTAGACAGCGTAACGGATTTTATTTTTGCTCCGACACCAATAACGGAAGAAGTAGGAGAGAGAGAGCCAAGTGGAAAGAAAAAAACCGTAATGGTAGATTCTGCACTTTTTGCAGTGCGTGAAATCATGTCGAAACATCCAGAAGCTTTGCTTTATGGTCAAGATGTTGGAGGGCGACTAGGAGGCGTTTTCCGTGAAGCAGCAACACTTGCGCAAACTTTTGGAGATGACCGTGTGTTCAATACGCCGATTCAAGAAGCATTTATCATTGGTTCAACGGTAGGAATGTCCGCAGTGGGTCTAAAACCATTCGTAGAAGTTCAATTCGCCGATTACATTTGGCCAGG
The DNA here is from genome assembly GCA_947496835.1 of Flavobacteriales bacterium. GTDB lineage: Bacteria > Bacteroidota > Bacteroidia > Flavobacteriales_D > Crocinitomicaceae > UBA952. Next base: position 5,201 of record CANMFV010000075.1, read on the forward strand.
TTTAAACCAATTATTTACAGAAGTGTCTCGCTCTTATTATTTATCTAACGGAAAATGGCCTGTGAGTGCGGTAATCCGTGTTCCAATCGGGGCATATGGTTCCGGCGGACCATACCATTCCTCAAGTGTGGAGTCCGTTCTGGCAAATATTCGAGGAATTAAAGTGGTTTATCCTTCAACCGGTGCAGACTTAAAAGGATTGCTAAAAGCCGCATTTTATGATCCAAATCCAGTAGTGATTTTAGAACACAAAGGATTGTATTGGTCCAAAATCCCTGGAACAGAAGGAGCTATGTCCATTGAACCGAGTGAAGATTACATGATTCCAATTGGAAAAGCACGGATTGTTCAAACGGCAACAGAAGCAAAACGTTTGGCAGGTGAGTCCATTGGTGTCATCACCTACGGAAGAGGAGTTTATTGGAGCATTGAAGCTGCTAATTCTTTTGAAGGACAAGTAGAAATCTTAGATCTTCGCAGCATCAATCCACTTGATATGGAGGCAATGGGTGAATTATGTGAACGACACGGGAAAATTCTTCTCGTTACCGAAGAGTCCATTGAATGCACTTTTACACAAGGATTGGCAGGACGATTACAGCGATCGCATTTTAAATCGTTAGACGCGCCAATCGAAATTGTTGCATCCGTTGACACACCGGCAATTCCATTGAACGGTGCC
>CANMFV010000076.1 GCA_947496835.1 Flavobacteriales bacterium
GGTAAAGAACATACGAAAGTAATTAAAATGGTAAAATCCGAGAAATCGAATTCTTACACATTTAAAGAGGAAATGGTACTTAACGATAAAGTTAAAGAATGGTTCGCTAAGAACTAATCCTCATAAAACCTTGTAAAAAGCTTCCACTTCAGGGAGCTTTTTTTTTATCTTTAAACTATGGGACTATTTGATTTTTTCTCGAAATCTAAAAAAGAAACGCTAGACCAAGGCCTGGAGAAGACGAAGCAATCGTTTTTCTCTAAAATTGCACGCGTCCTAGTTGGTAAATCACACGTTGACGAGGAAGTACTAGATGACTTAGAAGAAATGTTGATCACTTCAGATGTCGGAGTGGAAACAACCCTGAAAATCATTGATCGCATTCAAGCGCGCGTCTCCAAAGACAAGGTCATGGGTTCAGATGAATTAAACCGTGTCCTAAGAGAAGAAATCATTGCCTTATTGGAAGAAAACAATTCCAATCACAACGGCAACCTAGAAATAGAAAAACCTGCGGATGGAAATCCATACGTGATCATGGTCGTGGGTGTCAATGGAGTTGGTAAAACAACCACTATCGGAAAACTCGCTCACCAATTCAAAGCCTCTGGATTAAAAGTCGTACTTGGTGCAGCGGATACCTTCCGTGCAGCAGCGGTGGAACAATTGATTATTTGGTCCAAACGCGTCGATGTGCCGATCGTTCAGCAAGGAATGGGCGCTGATCCAGCGAGTGTAGCGTTCGACACCTTACAATCAGCTAAATCGCAAGGAGCAGACGTTGTCATCATCGATACAGCCGGAAGACTTCATAACAAAGTGAATTTAATGGCAGAGTTGACGAAAATCAAACGTGTAATGGAAAAAATCATTCCAGGTGCACCTCATGAAATTTTACTCGTGCTGGACGGTTCCACGGGACAAAATGCCTTTGAACAAGCGAAACAATTTGCGCAAGCAACAGACATCAACGCATTAGCGGTAACAAAATTAGATGGCACAGCAAAAGGCGGCGTAATCATTGGCATTTCCGACCAAATGAAAATCCCTGTGAAATACATTGGGATTGGCGAGAAAATGGAAGACCTCCAACTGTTCGACCGAAAATTATTCGTTGAATCGTTGTTCTCCGAATAAATCCACCAACACTTTTTACGAAGTTTATTGATTCATGGACTGCAATCCAACGTAGTCTGCGTACAATCCTTTTAATTCCATCAAGGACTGATGCGTTCCAGATTCCTCGATGATTCCAGCTTGTAATACAAGAATTTGATCTGCGTTTCGAATCGTAGAAAGACGGTGTGCAATGACAACCGAAGTTCTTCCCTTCATCAACTTATCCAAGGCATCTTGCACCAATCGTTCTGATTCAGAATCCAAGGCCGAAGTCGCCTCGTCCAAAATTAAAATCGTAGGATTCTTTAAAATCGCTCGCGCAATGGCAATGCGTTGTTTTTGTCCACCCGAAAGTTGAATCCCCCTGTCCCCTACTTCTGTTTCCAGTTTATTCGGGAATGCATCGATGAAATCCCAGGCATTCGCTTGCTTTGCCGCTTCAATAACTTCCTCAATGGTCGCATTTGGATTCCCAAACAAAATGTTCTCACGGATGCTTCCAGAGAATAAAATCACTTCCTGAGGAACAATCGCCATTTGATCGCGCAGCGCATTCAACTCCATTTCTTTCGCAGGAATTTCATCAAAGCTGATACTACCTTCGTTCAAGGCGTAGAATTGCAACAATAAATTTGAAATCGTTGATTTTCCAGATCCACTCTGTCCAACCAAGGCCAAGGTCTGATTTTCCTTTACATCGAAGGAAATTCCTTTCAACACTTCCACATCACTTCTTTGAGGATACGAGAAATGAACATTTTTAAACTGGATGCATCCACTTAACTTGTCCGTGCGCGTTCCTTTGTTCGTCTGTACTTCTGTTTCTTGGTGAATGATGTCCATAAGGTTTTCCGTCGCACCAATTGCTTTTTGAACGCTTGCATATAAATCAGGTAAGGATCCAACGGATGCCCCCATCATGATGGTAAATAGTACGAACTGGTAGAATCCTTCCTGGTTCAATTCTGGATGAGGACCTTGTGTCATGAGTAATCCTCTCCAAACGATAAAGACAATCGCGCCGAAAAGACAGAAAATGATAAAAGAAACAAACAATCCTCGCCAGATTCCACTACGCACATTCAAGTCACGCGTTTGCTGGGTGGATTTTTTATAGTTCGAGAAGATAAAAAATTCATTCGTAAATGCTTTCACATTCGCGATTCCTGTCAAGGCTTCCTCTACAATGGAATTCGATTCTGCAATGTAATCTTGGGCTTCTTTGCTTAGTTTTCGAATATAGCGTCCAAACACGACTGCAACAATCGCCATCACAGGAACTGTCCCAAGCATGATAAGGGCCAATTTCCAAGAAATGAAGAACAAGAAAAGGATACCACCTACGACGATAATGATTTGTCGAAAGAACTCCGCGATGGTTGTTCTCAGCGTTTCTTGAATTTGAGCGATGTCCGAAGAAAGACGACTCGTTAACTCCCCTACTTTATTTCGGTTAAAGAAATCCATCGGCATGTACACCAACTTCGAAAAAGCATCGTTTCTAAGGTCCCGTAACGCGTTTTCAGTGACGTTATTGAACAATACCACTCGAACGAAGGAAAAGAATGACTGAAAGCCAAATAAAACGAATAGAGCGACGGCTACGCTGTTAATATTGGACATATCAATCAGTCCAATAGCTTCCGTCATATTCGGGTTTTTCGCTCCTGCACCCAACAATTTCCCCATTAAATAGGGAAAAACGAGTCCAGCGGAGGTACTAAGCACTAGAAATATCCAACCGATAAAATAAATTCCAGCGTAAGGTTTTAAGTAAGTAAAAATACCTTTCGCCTTCTTAATGCTTGATTTAGTGATTTTTACCTTTTCTTTTTGGTCTTTTTTTGGTCTCAGCATCGAATAATTCTTTTTACAAATTTACGTCGCTTTGTGCGGTAAAGTAGATTTTTTAAATAATTTTGTCGAAAGAATTTGAAATTTTAAAAAAATCAATATCTTTGCAACCCAAAATAGATTACATAATTAAGATACGACATGAAAAGAACGTTTCAACCATCGGTAAGAAAAAGAAGAAACAAACACGGATTCCGAAGCCGTATGGCTACAAAAAATGGTCGTAGAGTTTTGGCTGCGCGACGCAAAAAAGGAAGAAAGAAATTAACTGTTTCTGACGAGCCTTTCCACAAACGTTAATTCTTTTTCAAAGATATGCAAGCCCTGACAGCAACGTCAGGGCTTTTTTTGTTTATAGCGACTTTTTAAACCGCAACGCAAAGCGGCATCCGCTGCAGTTGTACTGCTGCGGTAAAACTGCATCCTGCGGAACTTTCTTTTTGACATTAAAAGCTTCGCTGTGTTTGTTGTTACGCTGCAGTGCAACGGCGGTGTATCGCAGCAGTGCAACTGCACCGAAGCGGAGTTTACGAGCATAAAAAAGCCCCGACGATACTGTCGGGGCCTTATCTAAGCTCTTGCTGATTGATGGAAAGGGCTTAAATCTAAACTTTAGGCGCTGCTGCTAAAATCGATGCATGTGTTTCTGCTGCGAATTTTTCAAAGTTCGCTACGAATTTCTCTGCTAAACTTGCAGCTGTTGCATCGTAAGCGGCTTTATCAGCCCAGGTATTTCTTGGATTTAATAATTCCGCTGGAACACCATCACAGGTTGTTGGATAGGCTAATTCAAAGATGGGCATTTGTTCAAATGCTACATCATTTAATTTACCTGTCAATGCAGCAGTAATCATCGCGCGAGTATACGAAAGCTTCATTCGACTTCCAACACCGTAAGATCCACCGGACCATCCTGTATTGATTAACCACACATTGATATCAGTACCTGCTAACTTATCTCCCAATAATTTCGCGTATTTCGCAGGATGTAAAGGAAGGAAAGCAGCACCGAATCCTGCCGAGAATGTCGTCGTTGGCTCCGTTATTCCAACTTCTGTACCAGCAACCTTCGCCGTGTAACCGGACATAAAGTGATACATTGCTTGCTCAGTCGTTAACTTAGAGATTGGAGGCAAAACGCCAAATGCATCTGCTGTAAGGAAAAATATGTTTTTTGGTGTACCACCGATGGATGGAACAGCAATGTTTTCAATATGGTTGATCGGATAAGAAACACGTGTGTTCTCCGTAATGAATCCATCCGCGTAATCTGGTGTCGATGAACCATCCACAAATCCAATGTTTTCTAATAAGGCGCCAAAACGAATGGCATCGTAAATCTGCGGTTCCTTCTCGCGACTTAAGTCGATTGTTTTTGCGTAGCAACCTCCTTCGAAATTAAATACGCGGCTTTCGCTCCACCCGTGTTCGTCGTCACCAATTAATCGACGGTTTGGATCTGAAGACAAAGTCGTTTTACCCGTTCCAGACAATCCGAAGAAAATCGCTGTATCTCCTCCCTCTCCTATGTTCGCAGAGCAGTGCATGGAAAGAACATTTTTCTCATGAGGTAAAATAAAATTCAATGCAGAGAAAATTCCTTTTTTAATTTCACCTGTATATCCCGTTCCACCGATCAAAATCATTTTCTTGGTGAAATTCAAAATCGCGAAATTCGCTTGACGTGTACCGTCAATTGCAGGATCCGCCTGAAAACTAGGAACACATACGATATGCCACTCTGGTAAGAAGGTTTCTATTTCACTATCCGACAAACGTAAGAACATGTTGTTTGCGAAAAGACTTGACCATGGAAGCTCTGTTACAACGCGAATATTCATGCGGTATTTTTCCTCCGCACACGCAGCAACGTCGCGAACATAAATATCTTTGCCGTTTAAATAATCATTCATTCGGTCGTAAAGTGCGTCGAACTGCGCAGGAGAGAATTCAATGTTGACATTCCCCCACCATACTGCATTTTCTGTTTTCTCATCGCGCACAATAAAACGATCCTTTGGAGATCTTCCTGTAAACTCTCCCGTTTCAATTGCTAGTGCACCCGTATCCGTTAACATTCCTTCACCGAGAATAATGCAATCTTCCACTAGTTCAGCTGGACTTAAATTCCAAAACTGCTCGCCTAAATTCGTCAGACCAATTGATGCTGATAAATCAGCATTTCTCCCAAATTTTCCTTGTAATTCCATGTCCATTTTTTTTGGCACAACTTTAGTTGCACAATGATGCCACAAAATTACTCTGAGTAGCTTGATAAAAATATGATTTTACTTAGTTTTTGCTAACACTTACAACTCCTTCATGTTTAAAAAATAATTTTATAAATTCCATTTTTTTCACTATATTAAAGTAAGTGTCAAAGCTACACTTAGAACACTGAACTGAGGTGAATTCGAATTTATCCGCTCAAATATTAGTAGATTTATTAAAAATTAATTTTTACCCTATGATTCGCAGTATTGCTCTTTTATTTTCCGGTTTATTTTTTGCGTTTTGCATAAATCCTTCCAAACGAAACCTCGCTCCAATCTTTCCTGATGCGCCCAAAACATGGTATTCCGCTGAATTTAAATCTTTGAATGGAAAACCGGCACACGAACAAGCACTAGCTTATGAAAAATCCCTTAATTTATTAGAAAATAAAAATAACATACTACCTCTTGGCAATTTGGACATAAAAAGTGCTCATATTTCAATTGGTGGCAATCCGACTCCTTTTCACAACGGACTTGATCGATTCATTTCAAACGACCAACTTTTGCGTCCAAGTTTACACGGACACGAATTGAAGGAGTGGTTGAAACAGTCGAACCATCAAGTGTTATTTTTGAGCATTCACGCAACAAAAGA
>CANMFV010000077.1 GCA_947496835.1 Flavobacteriales bacterium
AATTGATCATTCAACACTTCAAATGCGTGCATTCCGCTTTCAAGTGTTATTCCTAAGCATTTCACCAAGGCTTCTTTTTGTGTCCAGGTTTTCAAGAGGAGCGGTGAACAGGAATTTTCCAAACCAAAAGCTTGGATCAACTGTTGTTCATGCGATGTAAGCAAAACGTTTTTCACCTGATGAAAGTCGATTTTTCTTTGAACAGATTCAATGTCCACGCCAATAGGGAAGTCAGTTGTTGCAGCGATTACAAAGGCTGCTTTAGTATGTGCAACGCTAAAGTGAATCTGTGGCTGTTGTTTCATCGTTGATTTTCCAGAAGTATTTTTAATCAATTGGATATCCAATGGTGGAAGTCCAGATAGTTTGGATAGTACTTTTCGGACGTGTGAACGTGCAACCACAAAGGACTCTTGATCCTCCGCATGATGAAATTTTGTAGCGTACTCCTTTTCTTGAAGTGTGATTCCATTCCAGCATTCACTTGGTGAAAACTCAGAAAATGGACCTCCAAATAAATAAATAGTGTGATTAATCGTGTTCAGCTTCATTGAAACTTAAAGTTAGTTATTTTCCCTTTTCCGCTGAATCTCCTTGAAAAAAATGATTTTAGACCTTTAGATTTTTTATTTTTGAGTTGAATTACCTTTCCTATGAAATCTCGGCAGCAGCAATTTGAACAAGCGAGTGAACTATTAAAGCTCTTTACCGCTAAAAATATTCCTTTGGCGCATTGGTATTTCTTTTCGACTCTTTTTATCCTTTGGTCAAGTTTGTTTTTGAGTCATTATTTCTTTCATCATTTTCCCTGGGGATTGGTACTATCGATTCCTTTATGCACACTTTTCATGTGTCGGAGTTACGTGATAGAACACGACTGTGGTCACGGAAGTTTTTACCGCACAGAAAATGCCAACTCCATTGCTGGAAACTTTATGGGATTTGGGATTTTAATTCCCTACTCCTTATGGAAATACATCCATCATAGCCATCATTTAAATGTAGGGAATTTGGACAAACGCGCCTTCAATCCGGAAATTTGGACAATGACTGTCAGCGAATACCAACAATCCTCCCTTTTTAAAAAACTTGGATATCGATTTATGCGTTCAAAGTTCACGCGATTCACGATCACCCCAACCATTAACTTAGGATTGATGTTTCGTTTTGTACATCCGAGATTCAATTGGAAAGCAAATGTTTCTGTTATCGTTCACGATATATTATACATCCTTATACTTTGGAAAGTCCATCAATTTATGTCCTGGAAAGAACTACTGGTGATTTTTTACATCCCTTTAGTCATTTTCTACTTTGTCGCTTCTTATACCTTTTATGCGCAACATCAATTTGAAGACACCTATTGGGAAAAAGATGAGGATTGGTCTTACCAAGAAGCTTCATTTTATGGTTCAACGTTTATCGCTGCGCCAAAATGGTATTGCTGGTTAACTGGAAATGTCGTTTACCACAACATACACCATTTAATGTCGGGAATTCCTTTTTATCGTTTGGATGAAGCACAGAAAGCATTTGGACAAACACTTCCTTATCGCTTAATTCCATTAGGAGAGGTATGGCAGATGTTGTCCTTGAAAGTGTGGAATGAAGAACAAAAGAAACTCGTTCCAATTCCAAAATCGAATCACTGAAAAAATCCAAGGTAAAAACAAAGCCAATAAGCTGGAGAAATCAGTAAAGTCATTTCATACGCACTGTCGTAAACGAGTCCGGCAATTTGCATTCCTAAACCAGGTTTTTCAAAACACTTCGTTTCTGAATTGTACATTTCAATGTATCGAACACCTAGGTTATAATTGATGAAATAGAACAATAGGACAAAGCCCGCATACGCAAAATAATAGGTGAATGCATGTTTGTGTTGTTCAAAAGGTAAAAACACAATCGCCAATAAACAAATAGAATTGATGAGTGCTAAGAGCATGATGCCTTTTGGTTTACTCATGGCGCGACGACTAATGATCAAATCATCTGCTGACTTCGCTTCATTCTTATGTTTACGATCGAACCATCCCAAATAAAAAGAAGCTGTTCCAACAACAATGATTGCCGTTCCGATGGCTAACATCCCATTTCCCTTCACCACTTGGTCCGCAACAAAAAATGCAGGAACACAAAATGCCGGTCCTTCCACCATAGATCGAAGAAGTATCTCTACCGTTTTCGGCAGTTTATACCTTCCGTAATGCATGTCTCCTTTGCGCAATTTGGTCAAAAACAATCCCGTTTCAATCAAGATATGGACAAAGGAACTCGCACAAAAAATCATGAAGTAATTTATCTCGAAAGAATAAATCAACCATGCAGAGAGTGCAACAATAAATAAAAACAAATGAAAGGTTGTTTTACCATGAGCATTTGTTGTTAAGCGAACAGAGTACATTTAAGTGAGATTTGAAACAAAAATAAACATCATTTCTACTAAATCCGACATCTATGAACGATTCAATACAAGCTCACACAAGTATTCAATGATTGAATTTCAAAGCACTTCTCAGTCTGAATAACCAAAATCCTCCAACTCAACGTATCTTTGTCACATGAACGAACATCAAGCAAAGATTTCCAAGGTACTTTCGTCCATTGGATTTGACTCATTAAATTCCTTACAAGAAGAAACCTTAGAAAAAAGTGTCACATCGAAAAATGTGCTCATTCTTTCGCAAACGGGTTCCGGTAAAACCTTTGCATTTTTGTTGCCTTTGTTTTTGAATTTAGATCCAGAAGCAAAGCACATTCAGGCTTTGGTATTGGCGCCATCACGAGAATTAGCCTTACAGATTGAGGACGTTTGGCGTTCCATGAAAACCAACTTCAAAGTATTAAGTTGTTACGGTGGACATGCCATTTCAACAGAAAAGAAAAGTTTAACAGAGGCCCCTGCCCTACTTATTGGTACACCGGGTCGCATTTGCGATCACATTTCAAGAGGCACAATTGATTTATCCATGGTAGAACAATTTGTCGTGGATGAATACGATAAATGCTTGGAATTCGGATTTGATGATCAAATGAGTTATATCAACGAAGAATTTCGTTGCTTAGAGAAATTAACTTTGGTTTCCGCAACAGAGCATAAAGAATTTCCAAATTACCTATCCTTTGACCAACCCGCAGTCATCAATCAGTTGCATTTATCGGAGGATCCAGACATTACCTTCTGGAAGTTTCCCGTTCGAAATCAGAATAAATTTGAACGATTATTTGATTTACTCTGTTCGTTTCGAGGTGAATTAAGCATCGTTTTCTGTAATTTCCGCGAAGCGACAGAAAGTGTGTGCACTTATTTAGAAGAAAACGGCTACGATGCCATTGTTTACCATGGTGGCATGGAACAGGATGAACGCGAACGCGCATTGATCAAATTTAGAAACGGAAGTTTTCACACCTTGATTTGCACGGATTTAGGTTCCCGTGGATTGGATATTCCAGAAATTCAACACGTCGTGCATTTTCAATTTCCTCAAAGCGAAGAAGCGTTTATTCATCGAAATGGTCGAACAGCTCGTATGAAAGCAAACGGTTCTTCCTACTTGTTCATGAATCCAGATGAACGCACACCAGATTATGTAAACTCTCCAAGAGAAGAATTCAAACTTCCCAAAGAAATGGACGCACCAATTGAGAGTCCTTGGATAACATTATACTTCAGTGGTGGAAAAAAAGATAAAATCAACAAGATCGACATTGTCGGATTCCTTGGTCAAAAAGGTGGAATAACAAAAGAGGACATTGGACTAATCACCGTTCAAGATTTTAGTTCCTATGTTGCTGTAAAACGTCACAACGTTCGTGATTTATTAGCGAAAATTCGTCCAGAAAAAATCAAAGGAAAAAAACTAAAAATCGACGTTTCAAAGTAGTTTGTATACTGGCATCAGTCTTTCTTCGCTTACCTCAATTTACGTAATAATAGATACTTGTAATAATTCTATAAGCAAGGTAGACACCTGTAATACTCCAGATCCACCATCTATTTTTCATATACCAGTCCATTGTTTTTCGGTTTAAGTTTGATGATAAAGGTAGGATTAAAATCGACGTATTAAAGTAGTTTAACTTACAAGCGTAAAGCTTTCTTTTTCGGTGACTGTAAGAATTTCTGCTGCAAGTAATTCGACAATAGCGCAGATCCTGCTCCAACAATTGCGCCTGCAAGCACATCACTTGGATAATGAACACCTAGGTGCATGCGTGAATATCCAGCTGCACACGCATACACATACGATGGCGCAACGACATACCATTTCGGAAAAGCCAAGCTTATAGAAGTCGCGAATGCAAAAGCACTGGAAGTGTGTCCAGAAGGAAAAGAATACGATCCAGCTTCTGCTTGTTTGTCCAAATACGGATACTTCACAAATGGACGATCGCGATTGAATGCCAATTTAAGCGCAGTTGTAGTAAACGCATTCACACAAAATGCTTCTACCAAGATGATTCCTTTACTTTTTAGACTGCTGTCCTTTTGAATCATTCCTAATCCCAAGGCCGCAATAGGCACTCCAATACTCATTGGACTCACACTATTCGTAATGAACGTAAAGGTTGGATCCAAGGATTTATTTCGTTATAAGTTTATATGCTCAAGCAAATCGATGTCCCAGTTTTGAGCGAAAGCAGAAGAATGATGGAAAACAACAAAACAAAAAATACACTTAATAAATTGGTTGATCATAGATCAGATTTTTTTATCGATTTATCAAAGATAAAAAAAGCGTCAATGGGGTTCATTGACGCTTCTTTTTAATCTCACAACGCTAAACTTGAAATAGTGAAAACCACGAAAATTTATTGTGGCAGACAAAGCACATTGATGTACTTATCCATTTTAAATCCTTTGTGATCTAAGGTAGCTTCCACTTTTAAGGTCAACATAGTGGTATCCGTTACTTGGTTTTGCCAATGTTCATGAAATGAGTAAGACTTTGCCTTTTCCTCAGAAACCATCGAGAGATATTCCTCACCAGTAAAGGCGTTGGCATAGGTTAATTTATAACCATACATTTTTCCATCCCCAACAATTGTACCTTCCAGATGCACGGATTCATTGAATGGAATGGTATCATTTGCTATTGGCTCCATAATGTCGATTGTGGCTGTTGTTGCATCGCCTTTATGACAAGAAGAAATAGATAATAAAATGGCAAAAGCAGCCATACTAAGCATTGTTTTTTTCATGTTGTTTTTTTTGAATTAAATAATTTAAACTAAGTCCGAAGACGATTTTTTGTTGAATAGAACCTTGATTCAATTCTTGTTTGATTGGAGCTTGCACCTGGGCTGAAAAGAGGAATCGATTCGTCAGGAGATTGACACTTGCTTTCATTGCTAGAATGTATCCACGATTCGACTGAGCGACAAGTTGAACACCATTTAATCGACTAGCTTGATAATCATCAAATTGCAATCCAAGGGAAGAAATCAATCGGTACCCTTGAATTTTTCGGTTGTAAATCATCGAACTTGAAAGTTGAGATGAATTTCCAAATTGATATCCCTCCCGATCGATTCCTTTCAAAGCATGACTGGCTTCCCCTTGAAACGACCATCCTTTCTGAAATCGATGGGTATAATTTCCGAGAATCAATCCGTCGATTGTTCCTGTACCGGGAGCCAAGTTTTTCAAATCATTCTGATAGGATAGAAATTTACCAAATGGGAATTTCGCACCTAAGCCAATGTTCAGAAAGTCATGCGTTACATTCATGGAATCTTTTTTATCGATCAAAGCATACGTAAACAGTACATTTGGATCTGAAAAACCAGACACGAACACGGTCGTAAAATCCGTTTTTTGTCGAGC
>CANMFV010000078.1 GCA_947496835.1 Flavobacteriales bacterium
CATTGCCATATAGTTATGCAAGTTATGAGCCGTACATTGATGCACAAACGATGGAAATCCACCACAGCAAGCACCATCAAGCGTACGTAACCAATTTAAATAAAGCACTCGCTGGAACAAAGTTGGCTTCTTTAAGCATGAACCAATTATTAATGGATGCCAGTTTTCGTTCGGATATCGTTCGAAACAATGCAGGTGGACACTACAATCACTCCTTGTTTTGGGAGATTTTAGCGCCTAAAGACAAGCAAACCACAGTCATTCAGTCAGCCTTTGAAGCAGCCATTAAAGCGCAATACGGTAGCATGGATTCCTTAAAAAAAGCGTTAACTCAAGCAGCAAGTACACGTTTCGGTTCCGGATGGGCTTGGTTAATTGTCACTCCAGACAAAAAATTGATGGTGACAAGTACAGGAAATCAAGACAATCCGATCATGGATGTGACGAAAGACCGCGGAATTCCAATTTTAGGGATCGATGTCTGGGAACACGCGTATTACTTAAAATACCAAAACAAACGCGGAGATTATTTAAGCGGCATTTTTAACCTCATCGACTGGGGGATTGTTTCCGATAAATACACGAACGCTTTAATTGATCCTTTGTTAAGTGAACTTGAAAAGGACAATTGGTTGGCATTAAAGGATTTCCATAAAGTCATGGCTCAAACTTTTCATCCATGCGAGGATGGGAATTTCGTTCCGCTAAGAACACGTTCCGGAGAACTTTTGGCAAAGTCGATTTTATTCAGTGCTTCAAAACCACCGGTATCCAAAGACAAACCGAACGTTCACAAAGCGTTAGCTGATTTGGAAGAACAATGTGAGAAGATTCACGAATTGGTTGGGAAAAATGCAAAGGACGAAGTCTTGCTCAAAGAAATGACAAAAGCACATGATCTTTTCCATCAAGTAGAGGAACTTTGTCACGATTAATCGCAGGGATTTGACCACTTAATGATTTCATAATCCCATAACTAAACCTTTCAAAGGCAATTCCGTATCTTTGTCAAAAAGTAGAACGTGCGTTTCGAACTGACCAAGGAATTTATTCAATTGCTGCGAACAAAAATCGCAGAGCAAGATTTATCTTGGATTCACGAAAACGTGCTGGAACTTCACCATGCAGAGGTAGCTGAGATCATCGATAAGCTTACCAATGATGAAGCAAGATACTTATACTTTTTAGTTGATGAAGAAACGCAGGCCGACATCCTCATGGAGTTGGACGAAGAAATTCGAGATCGTTTCCTTGCCTCTTTATCATCAAAAGAAATTGCCGACCAGCTCGAAAACCTCGATTCTGATGATGCCGCTGACATCCTTGGTGAATTAACCGAAGAAAAGATACGTGAAGTCATCTCTCAAATGGAGGATGATGAAGCAGCCGAAGACATCGTTGACCTTTTAAATTACGATGATTATACCGCTGGTGGACTCATGCAAAAAGAGTTTTTTCAGGCACATGTATCTTGGCCTGTTAACCGAGCAATCATTGAACTTCGTAAGCAAGCTGAGGACGTTGAAAAAGTATATAACATTTTTGTTGTTGATGAGCAAGATCGCTTATTAGGAGTTTTGTCTTTAAAGCGCCTATTGTTCGCCAATGCGACAACAAAAATTGCCGACATATACCAATCAAAAAAAATCATTTCTGTTAAAGCGAGTGACTCAGCGGAGGTCGTGGCGATGGTGATGGAGAAATACGACTTGGTTTCAGTTCCCGTTGTGGACTATCAAAATAAATTAGTTGGGCGCATTACCTTAGATGACGTTGTCGATTACATCAAAGAAGAAGCCGATAAAGATTTCCAGATGGCAACGGGTATTACGGACAGTGTGGACTCCAACGCAAGTACTTGGCGCATCAGTCGTTCTAGATTACCTTGGTTGGTAATTGCAATGGTCGGCGGAACAATTGGAGCTAAAGTCATTTCAAATTTTGAAGGTAGCATCACAAAAATTCCGGCAATGGCCTTTTTCATTCCTTTGATTACAGCAATGGGCGGAAACGTGGGCGTACAGTCATCCGCAATTGTTGTACAATCCTTAGCCCGTGGAGACAAAGACCTAGGTAGAATACTTCCTAAATTATGGCGAGAAGCGAAAGTTGGCTTGTTAAATGGCCTTTTTTTAGCAACCTTGATTTTCGGCGTGGCTTCGGTTTTTGAGAATTCAGAACTTGGTATAGTGGTGAGCATCTCTTTGTTCACGGTAATCTTGTTCGCTGCGATTTTCGGAACATTATTTCCACTCGTACTGAATCGCTACAAAGTAGATCCAGCATTAGCCATAGGTCCATTTGTGACCACATTAAACGACATCATCGGCTTATTTATTTACTTCTCCATAGGACTTCTGATCTATGGTTCTTGAGTAATCAGAACTTTTCATTACTTTTGCACTCCACAAAATACCTGGAGAGGTGTCCGAGTGGTTGAAGGAGCACGCCTGGAAAGTGTGTATAGGCCTAAAGCTTATCGCGGGTTCGAATCCCGCTCTCTCCGCCAAAGAATCAAAAAGCTAGCCTTTAGGCTGGCTTTTTTTGTTTACACGCGCGTCAAAAGCTCGCTTTTGTTAGCGACGTGAAACAAAAAAATGCCAAAGATGCGCAGCAGCTTAGCTTTTTGATTCTTTGAAGCGACACCCCACAGGGAACACGAGCGATAGCGAGTAATCCCGTTCGATTTTAATTTGCTAATGTTTTAATGTGCTAATGTGCTAATTGGGTTATTTACTTTGAGATGTTGTGAGTTGAGCTAAGCGAAACCAAGTCAGAGTGAAAGCAAAGCGGAAAAATGGGTAAATGTTTCAATTTGCTAATGTGCTAATGTTTTAATGTGCTAATGTGCTAATTGGATTATTTACTCGAAAATATTATTTGTTGAACGAAGTGAGTATGCACTAAATGAAGCTGCGCGAAGTACTGTCGAATCACCCACTATTAACAAGTTGCCTAATTTTGTTAATATCAAACAAGTTTAGATTGAAAGGTTCTAAAACGCATTCATTACCTTTGCTTTTATGCGCAACTTAATTGCCTTTTTACGTCGATTTCAGATCTTTTTAATCTTTGCATTATTGCAAGTGATTTCGCTTGTGATTTATGTACAATTTTTAAGTTTTCCTAGAAGTCAGTATTTAACTACCGCATCGAATGTTACCGCAAAGGTTCTAACGTGGGAAAACGATGTCACAAAGCATTTTGATTTAAGCAAAAACAATTATGCGTTGCAGCGTGAAAACATTCGATTGCGCGAGCGACTCCCAGAATTCATGTATACACTCAGTGCTGGAAAAGTTAAGATTCAAGACACTGTTTTTAAGCAACAATATACTTATATCCCTGGAATGGTAATTAATTCTTCCGTAACGCGAAGAAACAACTATTTCACGCTAAATATTGGGAGTAAGCAAGGGGTCAAACCGAATATGGGGGTTTTTTCGGATAAAGGAGTCGTTGGGATTGTTCACAATACTAGTGAGCATTATTGTGTTGTTAAATCAGTTCTAACAAAGGACATTAACATCGATGTCATCATTGAGCCAATTCACCTTTCAGGTATATTGAAATGGGACGGACACGACCCGAGACGCGGATCGATAGATGGAATTTCCAATGATTTGCGCATTAAAAAATGGTCGCGGATAGTAACGCGTGGCGGGTCAGGGATTTTCCCCAAAGGAATTCCGGTTGGAAAAGTGGAACGTATTGAGTCAATCGAAGGAGAGCCGCTTTGGAATGTTGTTGTTCGTTATGCTGAAGATTACAGGACTTTGCAACGTGTCTACGTCGTTAAAAATCTAATGATTGAAGAACAGCATGAACTAGAGGGACTAATTCCACCGGATGAAGAAGAAGATTTATTGAGATGAATAACTTAACAAAAAATATCATTCGATTCTTTGTGTTTGTTGTACTACAAACCTTGATTTTTAACCAGTTGGAAATTGGTTACGGTTTCCACTTAATGATTCACCCACTATTTATCATGTTACTGCCTTTCGAAATGGGCGTCATTTCATTAATGGGACTAGCCTTTTTGATGGGAATCATTATCGATATTTTTTCAAATACATATGGACTTCACGCATCATCTCTGGTAATGATGGCATACTTTCGTCCAATCGTTTTTAAGTTCTACGGTCCACGAGAAGGATATGATCCACTAAAAGAACCCAATGTGTTCGATATGGGAAATCGCTGGTTTACGTTCGTATTTGGCGTTCTGCTTCTCATACATCACCTTTGGTTTTTCCTGATTGAAATATTCCAGTTTAACCAATTGTTTTTTATCCTTCAAAAAACAATCTTTAGTGCTGTACCTTCCTTTTTGATTTGTTTATTATTACAAAGCTTCTTGATTAAAAAATCCAAAACAAAATGAATTTCGATATCAGACGTTATGTTATCTTGGCATTCATCATTTTGGTGGGTTTCCTATATACATTTCGTTTGTTTTATATGCAGGTGGTAGATGATACTTGGACTCTTCGCGCCCATGAAGTAGCAGAAAAACGAATTGAAGTCACGCCCCCAAGAGGAGTTGTATTTGACCGAAATGGAATGAAAATCGTTTCGAATCGAACTTACTTCAATTTAATGATGGTCGAGGATGAAATTAAAAACCTTGACACTGTCGCTTTCGCAAAATTAATTGGTTGGACCGTCGAAGATGTGCGAAATCGCTTTAAAGAAATTGTAAAAGGAGAAGGAACATACTATAATAAAATCACAGGAAAACGCACATCAAATTACCAGAAAATACGCAAATACCCTTTTTTGAAAGAATTGACCTTAGAGGAAATTTCCAGCATTGCTCCCCACTTAGAGAATTTTCCTGGTTTTTATGAAAAGGTAACGAGTATGCGTAATTATCCCTTTAAAAGCGGAGCAAATATCATGGGCTATTTATCTGAAGTAAATAGAGAGGAAGTCGATGAAGATCGCTTTTATAGACCAGGTGATAACATTGGCCGTTCTGGAATCGAAAAATTCTATGAGCGTGAGTTAAGAGGAAGAAAAGGAATCAAGTATATTGTTACTTCTGCATTGAACAACGCCATTGAACCTTTCGCCGATGGAAAGTATGATACCACTGCACGTCAAGCAGAACCATTAAAACTGGGAATGGACATGATTATCCAGTCCTACGGTGAAAAATTAATGAAAAACAAGAAAGGTTGTATTGTCGCTATCGAACCATCTACTGGTGAAATTTTAGCAATGGTATCAGCACCGTCTTACGATCCAAATATGCTAGTGGGAAAAAGAAACATTAGCGAAAATTATCCGAAACTCGCCTTGAACAAAAACATGCCTTTGTTCCCTCGTCCGTTACAAGCTGAATATCCACCAGGATCCATTTTCAAATTGGTACAATCTCTAATCGGCATGCAAGAAGAGGTAATTACGGAAAATTCTGGATTCCCCTGCGATAAAAGCATGGTAGGCTGTCACAATCATCCATCCGCTCGCAATGTAGCCGAAGCAGTTCAATATTCATGTAATCCTTACTATTACGCAGTTGTTCGCCGCATTATTCAACAAGGAAAGAAAAAAGGAACATTTGCGGATGCTGAATATGGACTTAACAAATGGCATCGCTACATGAACAGTTTCGGACTGGGAAGAACACTCGATACGGATGTTTCTGGTCAACGTCCCGGATTGATCCCGGATGCAAAATACTATGATAAATGGTATGGACATCATCAATGGGCTTTTTCTACGATTCGTTCCATTTCAATTGGACAAGGTGAAGTGAAATTGACTC
>CANMFV010000079.1 GCA_947496835.1 Flavobacteriales bacterium
AGGAATCAGTGGAGCATTATCTTGGCTTGTTAATCGATAAAAAGTGCTACCCAAAATCCTTCTCCCATGAATAGGCAATTGGAGCGATCGGTAGCGAACGACTTTTTAAGGTCAGCAGAGACAAAAGTCCAGCGGATTAGTCTATTAAAGGGTGGACTCATCCACAAAACATTTTTAGTGGAGGCAATGAACGATGCGTTTTATATTCTTCAAGGTGTGAATACGCATGTGTTTAGCAATCCAAACTTGGTAGTGATGAATCAACTACGTATTGCACAGTTTTTAGAAAAAAAAGGCTATCCAAAATCGTGTTTGACACTGGTGAAAAATGCGGATCAAAA
Source organism: Flavobacteriales bacterium (assembly GCA_947496835.1). Lineage (GTDB taxonomy): Bacteria > Bacteroidota > Bacteroidia > Flavobacteriales_D > Crocinitomicaceae > UBA952. The sequence goes on from CANMFV010000079.1 coordinate 342, forward strand.
TTATTTGCTTCAAGACCATAAAGGACAAACATGGCGCATGTTTCATGCCATTCATCCAAGCAAAAGTTTAGATGTCCTCACGAAACAAATACAAGCATTTGAGGCAGCGAAAGCACTGAGTGAATTTCACTACTACTTGCTAGACTTCCCGAAAAACCAAATCCAAGAGAGCATTCCTGGATTCCTGGATTTTAATAAGCGAAGGAACGATTATCAGCATTCTTTAAAAGTGGCTATTCCATACCGTCGAACCCAGGCCAATTATTTGATCAAGAAAGTGATGGAGTATGAGGAGGTCTTGACGCGATACCTCGCCCTGTTGCCAAAGATTCCGAAGAGAATCATTCATGCAGATCCAAAATTAAGTAATTTTTTATTTGATGTGAATGGAGTGGAGGTACGTGCACTCATCGATTGGGACACTATTATGGTGGGAAGCATTTTATATGATTTTGGGGATATGGTGCGTTCGTTTTGTCAAGTTGGAACCGAGGATAGTCTACAGAAAAACGCGTTCAATCCAAACATTTTAAAGGAATTGATTAACGGATACGTTCAAGGTCCAATGAATGACCACCTCAGTGATTTAGAACGTGAGCATTTTCTTTTGGGAGCCAAGGCAGTGATTTACATTCAAGGCTTGCGTTTTCTGAGCGATTACCTAATTGGTGATCAATATTATTGGGTAGAGGACGAAGATCACAACTTGCGCAGGGCAAGGAATCAGTTTCAGTTATTAGAAGAAATCAGTCAGTTAGATTAATTTACCATTGAAAAGCAAGTTCGCTCATCCATTTACCTTGTACACGCAATGTTTGTTCAATTATATCTCGCACACAAGTTTCGCCTCCGTCAAATGGACTTTGATAGTCAACAACGCTTTTAACGTCAATTACCGCATCTTGAGGACAAGCAGATAGTCCAGCAACTTTTAACACAGGAATATCCGGAATATCGTCACCCATGTATGCAATTTCTTTGTCCGTTATGTTAAATTCCGTTTTGATTTCCTCGTAACAGATCATCTTGCTGTGAGCGCTCAAGTATACTCGATTCATACCTAAACCGAGTAAAGTGTCACGTACTTCTATTGAATTCCCTCCTGTAATCGCAAAGATTTTATAGCCCATTTTGGCTGCATATTGAATTGCATATGCATCTTTCGAATTGAGTGTACGAACGATTTCACCCTTCCATAAAAATACTTTTCCATCTGTAAAGACTCCATCTACATCGAAAATAAAGGTATTAATGTGATTCAGGGCATGTTTGTAGCTATTCATGGGTTGTAGGTCTTTTGTATACTGTTTGTTAGTAAGTTATACATGTTTTGATCCTCTTCGGCTAACAAGGTTTGATGCGTAAGAATGGTGGCGTGATCATTTCTTCTAGCTGGACCCGTTTGCGCATCGAAAGCAGAAAGGTCGTCAAGTTTGGCAACTGTTTCTTCAATCAGAGGCTTTAACATGTTCCAGTCCAAGTTGTTTTGTTGCAATTGAGCCTGTGCTTTATGAAACAGGTGATTGACAAAATTATTCACGTAAACTGCTGCGAGATGGTATTTTTGACGGTCTTCCGAAGTACAATAATCGAAACGAAGTCCGATTGTTTTGCAGAGCGATTCCATTTTGTTTTGTAATTCTTTGGAATTGGATTCGAGAAGTATTGGAACTTCATCAACAGTGAGGTGACGATTTTCCGTGAATGTTTGTAGCGGATAAAAAACTCCCCAATTTTCATTTGGAAAATCGGCTAAATTTACCGCTCCTGCCGTGTAGGCAACAAAGGAATCTTTTCGCAGTGAAGTATTTAATTCCCTAACAGAAGTGTCGTTCGTGGCAATAATAATTAAATCCGCCTTTAAGTCATTTGGATCCTCTATAAATTGACAATCTAAACGCGCTGCAAGTACCTTTCCACTGGAGTGATTTCTACTTGATATCCCGGTAACTTCAATTCCATGAAAGCGAAAGATAAGTGCAAGCTCGGTGGCAACTTTTCCAGAGCCAATGAAAGCGACACGTATCTTACTTTCGTTTTTCATTATTTACCGTGACACTGTTTGTATTTTTTACCGCTTCCACAAGGACAAGCATCATTTCGATTCACTTTAGGATCAGCGATGATTGGCTGACGTTTTTCCGGTTGTGGCATGGAGTTCGCGATTGCTTGATCGTACCCTTGTCTTCCTTCGAAAGATGGAGTAGGTGTAGAAGTAACAGATTGATTTGTTTGAGCCTGTTGGTAGTTGTTTTGACGTGCTTCTTGGTTTGTTCCTTTCACGGCTTGTTCTACAGGCACATCGAGTTTCATCAATAATTCAACCGCTTCTTCATTTAATCGATTCAACATCGAGCGGAACAATTCATACGATTCCAGTTTATACACAACAAGTGGATCTTTTTGCTCGTAGGAAGCATTTCGCACAGCTGAACGCAATTCATCCATCTCACGTAAATGTTCCTTCCATTCATCGTCGATTTTAGATAAAATCACATTTTTCTCGAAAGCTTTAGAAATGAGTTTTCCTTCAGATTTGTATGCTTCTTCAATATTCACAATTAATTGTAATTCACGACGACCATCCGTTAATGGGAAAACCATGTCTTTGTATTTGTCGGATAGGTTTTCGTGGACATGCTTAATTTGAGGCAATGCTCTTTGCGCAATTTTATCACATTTACGCTCATAAGATTCCTTCATGGAAGCATAGATTTTATCTGTCAAATCTACCTTGCTTATTTTCTCATATTCATCTGCTGAAATTGGAGATTCAATTCCAATTATGCGCAATAATTCCATTTCAAAGTCATTGAAATCTGCACCGCTGTGTTGTTTAACAGTCGTCTCACACAATTCAAAGAACATATTGTCAATGTCAATATCTAAGCGATCTCCAAACAAGGCATTTTTACGTTTTTTGTAGATGGCTTTACGTTGAGCGTTCATCACGTCATCGTATTCCAATAAGTTTTTACGTACACCAAAGTTGTTTTCTTCTACTTTTTTCTGTGCGCGCTCGATTGATTTTGAAACCATTCCGGCGGATATCACTTCACCTTCTTTCAGTCCCATACGATCCATGAGTTTCGCAATGCGTTCCGAACCGAACTTACGCATCAAGTCGTCTTCTAATGAGACAAAGAAACGAGATGAACCTGGATCTCCCTGACGTCCAGCACGACCTCTTAACTGACGGTCAACACGACGTGAATCATGACGTTCAGTTCCAATAATCGCTAGTCCACCAGCTTCTTTCACGCCTTCACCTAACTTGATATCTGTTCCACGTCCCGCCATGTTCGTTGCAATCGTCACCGCACCTGCTAAACCAGCATTTGCAACAATTTCCGCCTCTTTTTGGTGGTATTTAGCATTCAATACTTGGTGAGGAATCTTCTTCATTTGAAGCATTCTAGAAACCAATTCAGAAATCTCTACGGTCGTTGTTCCAACAAGAACAGGGCGTCCGGCAGCGACTAATTCTTCTACTTCTAAAATCACGGCATTGTATTTCTCTCTCGCCGATTTATACACGAAATCGTCTTGATCCTGGCGAGATACAGCTCTATTTGTAGGAACAATCACTACATCTAGTTTATAAATATCCCAAAATTCTTTAGCTTCCGTTTCCGCAGTTCCTGTCATTCCCGCGAGTTTGTGGTACATGCGGAAGTAATTCTGTAAAGTCACTGTTGCGTAGGTTTGCGTTGCCGCTTCAACCTCTACATTTTCTTTTGCTTCAATCGCTTGGTGTAATCCATCTGAGTAACGGCGTCCTTCTAGGATACGTCCAGTGGACTCATCAACAATTTTCACTTTTCCATCAAGGATCACATATTCCACTTCTTTTTCGAAAAGCGTGTATGCTTTCAATAATTGGTTGATGGAGTGAATGCGTTCTGATTTAATCGAGTATTCACGAACTAAACCATCCTTTTGTTCAAGGTATGTTTCTTTCTCTAGGTTTAGCTTCTGTAATTTGGCAATTTCATCGCCGATGTCTGGCATGACAAAGAAATTTCGGTCATCTTTCCCAGAAACCAGGTCGATTCCTTTATCGGTAAGTTCAATGGTATTATTCTTTTCATCAATCACAAAAAACAATTCCGCGTCGATTTTCTTCATGTTTTTACCTTGTTCTGCCATGTAGAAGTTCTCCGTTTTTTGAAGGTGAACTCTGATTCCTGGCTCGGACAAGAATTTGATGAGCGTGCGGTTTTTCGGTAATCCTCGGTGTGCTCTTAATAAAGCGATTCCACCTTCTTCCAACATGCGTTTCGCTTCGTTTTTGTCTTCGGGTGCTTCGTTAATAACCGTCAACATTTTTTTTGCTTCAGCTAGACACTGCTGAACATATTGTTTTTGAGCGTCCACAACGCGTTCGATGCGTGGTTTCAATTCGTGAAATTCGTGTTCGTCACCTTTCGGGGTTGGACCAGAAATGATTAATGGTGTACGAGCGTCGTCAATTAATACTGAATCGACCTCATCGACAATCGCAAAATGGTGTTTGCGTTGAACTAGATCGTCAATGTGTCCAGCCATATTGTCACGCAAGTAATCAAAGCCAAATTCGTTATTTGTTCCAAACGTAATATCCGCAAGATATGCTTGTCTTCTTTCTTTGGAGTTTGGACGGTGTTTATCGATGCAATCCACACTCAAACCGTGGAATTGATACAATGGACCCATCCATTCGGAGTCACGCTTTGCAAGGTAATCATTCACTGTTACAATGTGAACACCTTTTCCAGCAAGGGCATTGAGGTAAACAGGCAAGGTTGCCACCAGCGTTTTACCTTCTCCCGTTTGCATTTCAGAAATACTTCCTTTATGCAATACGGCCCCACCCATTAACTGAACATCGTAATGAACCATATTCCACTTGATGTGTCCACCAGCGGCTGTCCATTCATTATGCCAAATTGCTTTGTCTCCATCAATGGTGATTCCGTCTTTTTTCTTCGCTAAGTCACGATCGAAGTCCTCAGCTGTGACCACTAATTGTCCGTTTGTAGCCCATCGAAATGCCGTTTCTTTCACAACTGCGAATGCTTCAGGAAGGATTTTAATCAGTGTTTCTTCAATTTGGGCATCCACTTCTTTTTCTAATTTATCGATGCGATCGAATAAATCTTCTTTCTCGTTGATACTTGTTTCAAGACTCTCTGCTTTCGTGCGCAAATCTGCCAATTGCTGTTCAAGGCTTTCCTTTTCTTCGCGAATTTGGTGTTGGAATTCACGGGATTTTTGACGCAATTGCTCGTCAGATAAAGTTTTTATGTGTTCATGAGCAGCATTTGCTAACTCTACGTAAGGCCAGTATAATTTCTTGTCTTTCGCGTTCTTATCTCCAAAAATGGATTTTAAGATATCTCCAATCATTGTTTTTCTCTTTA
>CANMFV010000080.1 GCA_947496835.1 Flavobacteriales bacterium
AGTGGGAAATTCTACTATGAAATGAAAGTGAAAGCAGAAGAACTTGGTGTGAAAAACATGGCATTTGTGCGAGTAGAGCAATTATATCCACTTCCGCAAATTCAAATTGATGCGATTCTTGCTAAATACAAAGCGAAAAACATTCTTTGGGCGCAAGAAGAACCTACAAACATGGGCGCATGGGCGCACATCGCGATGAGCATGCGTCACCTTCCCATTCAAGGAATTTGTCGTTCAGCATCCGCAGCATCCGCAGAAGGATCAAAAAAATTACATGAAATTAGATTGGCGAAGTTGTTCAGTGACATCTTTGCATTCGCAAAATAATAAAGAGCTTAAAACAAGAAATTATGGCTATGCTAGAAATGAAAGTCCCGAGTCCGGGCGAATCAATATCAGAAGTAGAAATCGCAACTTGGTTGGTTGCAGATGGTGATTATGTTGAAAAAGACCAGGCAATTGCCGAAGTAGATTCGGACAAAGCAACACTGGAACTTCCAGCAGAAGAGAGCGGAATCATCACGTTGAAAGCAGCGGAGGGTGATGTCGTGAAAGTTGGTCAAGTTGTTTGCTTAATCGATACTTCTGCAGCGAAACCAGCAGGAAGTGCAACAGTAGCGGCGGCAAAACCAGCGGAAGTAACTTTAGCTACACCAGCGAAAGAAGAGAAAGCAACAGTTGCTCCGAATCCAGATCCAATAAAAGCTGATTCGTATGCAGCTGGTTCAGCATCTCCTGCAGCGTCAAAACTGATGAAAGAGAACAATGTTTCTACCAATCAAGTGAAAGCGAGCGGAAAAGATGGACGCATTACGAAACAAGATGTGATCGAAGCAATGTCTGCCGGTTTCTCAACAGATGCTGCAAAAGTTTGGGGCGGATCTCGAAACCAAAGCCGTGAAAAAATGTCCATGTTGCGTCGTAAAATCGCGGAACGTCTCGTTTCAGTGAAAAACGAAACAGCAATGTTGACGACTTTTAATGAAGTTGACATGAAGCCAATTATGGACCTTCGTGCAAAATACAAAGAAGCATTCGCTAAGCACCACGAGGTAAACCTTGGATTTATGTCCTTTTTTACGAAAGCAGTGACCGAAGCATTAAACTTATATCCATCCGTAAATGGACAAATAAGTGGAAATGAAATGATTTTCCACGATTATGCAGATATCGGGATTGCGGTATCCTCGCCAAAAGGATTAATGGTTCCTGTTGTTCGAAATGCAGAACAAATGTCATTAGCTGAAATCGAACGCGAAATCAAACGCTTAGCAATCAAAGCAAGAGATGGGAAAATCACACCAGAAGACATGACCGGCGGAACGTTCACTATCACAAACGGTGGCGTTTTTGGTTCTATGTTATCTACGCCAATTATCAACCCACCACAATCTGCCATTCTTGGGATGCACAATGTTGTTGAACGTCCAGTTGCAATTAATGGAAAAGTTGAAATTCGACCAATCATGTACGTCGCTTTATCCTATGACCACCGTATTATTGATGGAAAAGAATCAGTTGGCTTTTTGGTGAAAGTAAAAGAAATGTTAGAGCACCCAGAAAGAATGATTTTTGGATCAAAAGATCCTTTGGAAGTTCTTCTCGGAATCTAATTCATATTAAACTTTTTTAATCCTCGTAAGCGATTGAACAAACAATCATTTACGAGGATTTTTGTTTTCCCTATTCGTCTCGTTTTCGTATATTTGCTCCCCTAAAATAATGGAATGTCGAAAATCAGAAAACAAGATGCCTTGGATTACCATTCTTCCGGAAAACCCGGAAAGATTGAAGTAGTGCCAACAAAACCTTATGCATCTCAACGTGATTTATCACTCGCCTACTCTCCAGGTGTTGCAGAACCATGTTTAAAAATCGCCGAGAATAAGGCAGATGTCTACAAATACACAAGTAAAGGAAATTTAGTAGCCGTGATCACCAACGGAACAGCAGTTCTTGGATTGGGTGATATTGGTCCAGAAGCTTCTAAACCAGTAATGGAAGGGAAAGGACTATTATTCAAAATATTTGCGGACATCGATGTTTTTGACATCGAAATCGATGCAAAAGATCCAGAATTGTTCATTCAAACTGTAAAAGCCATAGCTCCTACGTTTGGAGGTATCAATCTAGAGGACATAAAAGCGCCAGAAGCATTTGAAATTGAGCGACGCTTGAAGGAAGAACTCGATATTCCAATCATGCACGATGACCAACACGGAACAGCTATTATCAGTTCTGCAGCCTTGTTAAATGCCTTGGAATTAGCAAAAAAGAAAATTGCTAAAGTAAAGATTGTCGTTTCCGGTGCTGGTGCTGCAGCAATATCTTGCGCACGCTTGTATCATTCACTTGGTGTATCATTAGATAATTTATATTTATACGATTCCAAAGGTTTAATCCATAAAGGAAGAACTGATTTGGATGAAATGAAGGCATATTACGCAAATCATCCGAAGGATATTCCATTCGACCAAGCGTTTAAAAATGCGGATGTTTTCTTAGGATTGTCAAAAGCTGGACTCGTTTCTAAAGAAATGATTGCCACTATGGCGAAAGACCCGATTGTTTTTGCTTTGGCGAATCCGGAGCCAGAAATCTCTTACAAAGAGGCAACTTCTGTTCGCAAGGATATCATTATGGCAACTGGACGTTCTGACCATCCGAATCAAGTGAATAATGTATTGGGATTCCCTTACATTTTCCGAGGAGCTTTGGATGTTCGTGCTACTTCGATTAACGAGGAAATGAAATTAGCAGCCGTGAAAGCGATTGCTTCTCTTGCAAAGGAAACTATTCCAGAAGAAGTGATTGAGGCTTATGGCGGAAAAAATATCTCTTTTGGACGCGAACAAATCATTCCTAAACCATTAGACCCGCGTTTGATTTACTATGTTGCACCGGCAGTTGCTCGCGCTGCGATGGAATCTGGTGTTGCACAATTTCCAATTGAAAATTGGGAAAATTATGAGAATCAACTTAAAAGCCGATTGGGACTAGACAATAAACTTGTCCGTAACATCACCACGAAAGCACAAGGAAATCCAAAAACTGTGGTTTTCCCAGAAGGAGACAACATTAAAATCCTCAAAGCAGCACAACAAGCGTATGAAGATGGGGTTGCCTTTCCAATTTTACTTGGCCGCAAGCAAAAAATTCTCGATTTGATGAATGAATACGGCATCGAAATGCCAGAGGTTCAAATCATTGATTGTAAATCCGACGAAGAAGAAAAACGAAGAATTACCTACGGATCAGAGTTTCACGAAAAACGCAAACGCAAAGGCATGACGGAGTTTGAGTCCATTTCATTGATGCGCGAACGCAATTACTTTGGTGCAATGATGGTCGACCAAGGAGATGCGGACGCCATGATCACAGGTATTACACGCAGTTATCGCTCGTCTGTTCGTCCAGCAATTCGTACGATTGGGATGCAAAAAGATGTAAATGTCGTATCAGGAATGTACATCCTAAACACCAAAAGAGGACCATTATTTTTGGCGGATACAACCGTAAACTTGAATCCAACTGCAGAGCAAATCGCTGAAATAACAGTGCATGTTGCAAAGATGATTCGTCGATTAAAAATGACACCACGTGTTGCTTTGCTTAGCTATTCAAACTTCGGTTCTTCTCCAGGACCAGATCCAGAAAAAATGGCTAAAGCAGCAGAAATTTTACATGAAACGCATCCAAATTTAGTTGTAGACGGTGAAATGCAAGCAAATTTTGCTTTGAATTCTGATTTAATGAATGAAAAATTCCCATTCTCGACACTTGCGAATAAAGAAGTAAATACATTAATTTTCCCAAATCTTTCTGCAGGAAACATTGCATATAAATTATTACAGCAAATGAATGAAGTGGATGCGATAGGTCCAATTTTAATTGGATTAAGAAAATCAGTTCATGTTCTTCAATTAGGTGCTTCGGTGAGAGAAATCAATAACATGATTAAGATCGCGGTAATAGATGCTCAAAACAACGAGAAATGATCGGTAGACTGAATGGACGTTTAATTGAGAAGAATCCTACGGATCTCCTCATCGAATGTGGAGGAGTTGGGTACGAAGTGAAAATTTCACTCAATACTTTTTCCCAATTGGGCAGTGACGAAGCGGTTCAAGTATTCACAAAATTAATTGTTCGTGAAGATGCGCACATCCTATATGGATTTGCCAATAAGGAAGAAAGAGAGATGTTTAATCATTTAGTGAGTGTTTCTGGAATTGGTCCAAATACAGCTATGATTATGCTTTCCTCACTCGTTCCGGACGAAATAGCGCAAGCCATTCTCACAGAGGATGTAACAACCATTCAAAAAATTAAAGGGATTGGTACAAAAACAGCTCAACGGGTAATTATTGATTTGAAGAGTAAAGTCTCCAAAATGGAACTTTCTTCAGAAAATATTTTCTCTTCAAACAATAGAAATCGTTTTGATGCGTTAAATGCATTGGTATCTCTCGGATTCGACAAGAAATCCGCTGAAAAGGTATTGGATAAAATTGACACAGGAAATCAAAGCGTGGAGGAACTGATAAAAGACGCTTTAAGGAATTTATAATAAAAGAATAGTGCATAAATTGATACGAAACATTATTAGGAAACGAATTTCAAAAGCAAGCTTTATTGTTTTGTGTTTCTTGGTGTATGTAGGTAAGTCTCACGCACAAAACGGCTTTAACCTTCCTTTCCCCATCTTTAATCCAATGAATCCGTATCAAAACTTACCCCATAGTTTTGACCTAGGAGACCCAACATCCATGGAGCAAACAATTGTGTTTGATCCTGAAACTGGACAATACGTTTTTAAAGAAACGCTGGGTAAAAACGGATTATATTATCGGAATCCTTCCAAAATGAGTTTAGAAGACTACCTTGACTACAACGAAAAGAAGTCTCAAAAAATGGATTGGCAGGAAATCATCGAAGAACAAACTGCTGAGAACCGAGCTTTTGAATTACCTATCAAAATCGGAAGTAAAATATTTTCTACTATTTTTGGTTCTAATGAAATTAAAATTATTCCAGGCGGAAATTTAGAACTCTCACTAGGTCTAAATCATTCACGTGTAGACAATCCACTTCTTCCACAAAGACAACGAAACATTACTCGGTTTGACTTCAATCAGAACATCAATATGGACATCACTGGCCAAATTGGAACAAAGATGAAGTTGAGCATGAAATATAATACCGGAGCCAGTTTTGACTTTGAAAATGTTTCCAAGATCGAACATACGGGACAGGAAGATGAAATCATTCAAAAAATCGGAATTGGTAATGTTGCCTTGGATTTACCTACTTCATTAATACAAGGTTCTCAAACCTTATTCGGGTTGAAAACGCAATTAAAATTCGGTCGTTCAACGTTTGATTTAATCGCGGCAGCATCTAAAGGTAAACGTACAGAAATCAATGTAACTGGTAAGGCTCAAATTCAAAAATTCGAGATCAGTGCTGACAATTACGAGGCGAATCGTCATTACTTCTTAAATCTTTACCATCAACAGCATTACGATACGGCAATGTCCACGTTGCCGGTTGTTAACTCAACCATGTATATCACGCGAATTGAGGTCTGGGTTACCAATCGAACGAGCAACACAGAAAACACACGCAATATTGTTGCACTCTCCGACTTAGGAGAAGGATTACCTATTAACTGTCAAGGAAATCC
>CANMFV010000081.1 GCA_947496835.1 Flavobacteriales bacterium
AAAATACAATCTACCGAAACAATTTTCTCTAAAGCCGAAAAAACGCTGTGTTTGACCTCCATTTTCTCCACGATTGCCTCGATAATTAAATCGCACGTTGAAAGTCCTTCCAGTTGTGTAACATAGTGTATGTTTGATTCAATGGTTGTTTTTTGTTCAGAAGTGAATTTCCCTTTTTCAACCAATTTATCCAATGATTTGGAAACGCCTGATTTTGCACGATCCAATTGTTCTGCATTAGCATCCATCAAATAAACGGGATGTCCGCATTGTGCAGCTACTTGTGCGATGCCAGAACCCATTGTTCCAGCTCCAATTACTCCAATTATTTTACTCATCTTCCTTTAAATACTGCTGGACGCTTTTGTATAAACGCATTGACGCCTTCTGTGAAGTCATCTGTTTCTCCAGCTTCTGTTTGTAAACTTTCTTCTAAATCTAATTGATCTTCAAATGAATTAAATAATCCCAAATTCACCGCTTTTTTTGTTAATCCGAGTCCATAAGTTGGCATCGTAGCTAAGTTTTCAGCAAGTTTGATTACTTCTTCATCGAAGGACTCATCTTCGAACACTTTGTAAATCATGTTCATTCGTTCCGCATCGTCCGCAGAAACTTTATCTCCGGTCATCATTAAGGCCATCGCTTTTTGCATTCCAATCAATCTAGGAAGAAAGTAAGTGCCACCTGAATCTGGAATTAATCCGATTTTGGAGAATGCTTGAATAAATGACGCTGATTTTTTTGCCACCACGATGTCACATGCCAAGGCAATATTCGCACCCGCTCCTGCAGCTACACCATTCACGGCAGCAACAACTGGTTTTTCCAATTCTCTGATTTTAATGATGATTGGATTGTAGTGATCACGAACAATCGATTTTAATTCAGGTCCTTCCGGATCAATCGCCTCCGCTAAATCTTGTCCTGCACAAAACGCTCGTCCTTCTCCTGTGAGTAAAACGGCACGTATTTCTGGATTAACCGCACAATCATCTAATACCTCTTGCAGTTGTAAGGCCATTGTTTTATTAAACGAATTGAAGACACTTGGTCTGTTTAAGGTAATGCGACAAACGCCGTTTATGATTTCTTTTAATATTTCCATAAGTTCTATTTTATAGGTAATTATCTTATTTCGATTGATATAATTTATTCAGTTGTTTCGCGCGTTCTGCCATCGCTTTACGTAAACTTTTTGGTTCCAACACTTCTAATTCCCCGGCGTATCCTAGCAAATTTCGGATGAATTCTTCTGATACCAAAACAGTTAATTCAAATAGACTAAATTCAGCAGATTCACTCGTTAGCTTTTGGGATTGATGAAAAGGTTGTGAAGAAATATACTTTGCTGCAATCGGATTCGCTTTAAATAAAATCCGTTCTGCTTTTCCTTTGTATGACGTTATTCCAATCGTGTCTTGAAAATACAATTCTGGCTCAAAATCGATTGGGAGGCTTGCTTCATCCTCAAGGATTTTCGGTTCTTGCATGCGATCTAAGGCGTACGTAATGATGTCGTTTTTCAATTTGTCAAAACAGATGAGGTACCAGCGATTTCTATATTCCTTTAAAAAAAGAGGCGATACTTTTCTAGGTTTCTCGATTCCTTTCACAAAACTTGCATAAATGAACCAAAGCATTTTTTTTCCACGAATGGCTTCCAAAATCATAGGAAGGTGTTCATTCCCACCACTAGAAACGACAGACTCAAATTGCACAAATTTCTGAATGTCTTCATCTTCAGGATTTCCACCGATAGAAACTCGGTCAACAATTTTATCAATGGCATTTCCAAACTGCTGGAAAAAAGGAACTTCTTTAAACTGCTGTAGCGTTTTAACAGCAAATTTTATGGAACTCAGTTCATCTTCGGATAGCGGAATATCGTTGATACTGAAATTTTGATCCTCGTAATAATAACCTTTGTGAAGTTTGCTGTATTTGATTGGTGCGTCATGTTCCATCTTCATATTGAACATATCCTTTTCAATGGTCGAATCACAAATGTTATTTCCATCATACGATCCGTAAAGTGATTCTTCACAAGCGGCACGCAGTTCTTGTTTGCTTGGAAATGGCTTGTACTTATTCCGCAACATCCGATCGATGATGCGAAAACGAATCAAGGCATTTTTAATATGTGGCATTAGTTCAACACAGCTTTTTTCTGATACCCAAACAATTCAAAAAACTTAATGGCTTGTACTACTTCATATGGAACATCTTCTTCCCAACTTACGCCACCAGATTTAATTTTGCTCAAAACATCGTCCGAAAGAATATGTAACAGTCTTTCGTTATATTCTGGCATGGAAGCAATTTTATCATTCGCTTGCATGTAGGTAAGAAGTCCAGTAAGATTTTCAGGCAATTTGATGTTGTTTAGTCCGTAAATTTCTCCTGTATCTACATTGATTGCAGGGTAAACATACAACTTAACATTGTGACCAAATCCACGTCCAAATGCCTCCAATAATCCACCCGGAAGATTGTCGTAATATTTTTCATCGAAAATAATGTGAAGGTTGTAAACCCCCATGATTACGCCAACAAGGTTTCCTTTAGCAATAGCAGATAAGTATTCTAACATTTTGTAATGTTTCAAGTAATTTGAAATCATCACCGTATACCCCAGTGAACCTAGCAGTTCTGCACGGTCTAAGAAATCTTTATCTGAAATCTTTCCGTCAGCGGTTAAATCTTTTAAGGTCAACTCGAAGACAACTTCCAAGTTTTCTTCTTTCACCCGATTTTCTTTCAAAAACTCCTTTCGAGCATTCTCAATCATATCGATGTGAACCTTTGTTACGGGACGAAAACGTCCACGCATTAAGAGGATATTTTTTTTGTATAACGCAGTTGAAGGCTGCATGACATTTTTCGCTAAATCGAACATTGTCGCATTGGTGATCCCACGTCGAACTAAATTCAGTGCAATAATGCGGTTGTCCATTTCTTCAAAGTCAGGACCTGAAATTCGAAGCATGTCGATTTCCATGCGATCTCTTGGAAGACGCTGAACGATTCCGTCGATGAATTCATCAATGGTGGCAGATTGAAAATAACACGCATAGATTAAATTTACACCCAATATTCCAAGCGCTTCTTGCTGAGCCTTATGACTATTGTCGTGCATTTTAATGTGCAAAATAACCGTATTAGGTTTCTTATCAATTCCCAATTGGAAACGCATGCCCACCCATCCTTGACCTTGGTTTGTTTTGTGGTAATTTAACGATTCTACCGTATTACAAAACGAGAAGAATCGAGCCTCTCTATTCTTAACTGGTAAAATATCTTGGAGGTGTAAAAACTCAGTCTCCAACATTGTTGTAAGTCTCTCTTCACAGACGTAACGTATTGTTTCTCCATACATGGAATCTGAAACCTTCATGTCATAAGCAGACTGTGTATAGGCAATTGTGCCCGAACTCCCACCAGCTTTGAAAAAGTTTGCAGCGACTTCTTGACCAGCACCAATCTCTGCAAAACACCCGTAAATATCTGGTGTTAAGTTGATTTTTAATGCTTTTTCTTCGGTCGTTAGTCTCGTATTTTCTCCCATTAATTCGGATCTTTAAATGATGGATTATTGATGAAATTGTAGTCACTTAATGTGAGTAAAAATTTCTTTAACAAATATTTTTCTTGTGCGTCTAACTGAACTCCACCTTGGTTTGCGAATTCGATTAGTGGATCAATTGTTGGACTCATATGAATTCCACTTGAGTAATGTTCAATGACTTCATCCAACGTAGTAAATCTACCATCATGCATATAAGGCGCAGTTAAAGCAATGTTTCGGAGTGTAGTGACTTTAAACTTACCATAATCTTCAGGATTCTGCGTGACACCACCTCTTCCTAAATCACTAAACGCGGCATCTAGGCCATTGTTACTAAATTTTTTCACCCGCATTAATGGACCATTATGGCAATGAAAACAATCGGCACCATTTAAACTTTTGAATAAATCGTAACCCGCCCACTCGTCTAAATCAATGGTCGATAATAATGACTGCTCTGCTGTACTCAACACCATATTGTTCTCAAACTTGTACATAACATCAAATTTTGATTCACTTGAAATCATGGTGCGAATAAATTGTGCGATAGCCTTAGTTGCTTTCACCGAATCTACTCCTTCTTCACCGAATGCTCTAAAAAAGCGATTTCGGTATTTTACATCAGCATTAAGTTTATGAATCGCATCTTTCCAAGATTGATGCATTTCGATGGGATTTGATACAGGTTCAATGATTTGAGACTCTAAGGTTGTTTTCCTGCCGTCCCAGAAGAAGAAGTTCTCCCACCCAATGTTAATCAATGCCATGGATTGACGATTCCCAGAAACACCATCAATTCCAACGGAATATTGATTAGGATCCGAAAAGGCATTTTGAGGCATGTGACATGAAGCGCAATTCATGGAATTGTCCCCACTGAGTTGTTTCTCGTAAAAGAGAAAGCGTCCAAGTTCAACTCCTTCAACGGTCATTGGATTATCCGAAGGAATAATCATGTCAGGAAAATGCGCTGGTATTTTTAATTGATAAGGTGTAGGTGTATAATCAGCTTTGTCTTTACGACAAGCTACCAATAGAAACAAAAAAGAGAAAACAACTACGAATTTCATTAGTATAATGTTAACGCATTTTTGAAGTTTTGAATCACTTTTTGTGTTAAGGACTCTTGTCCAGCACCAGTATGTGTCAAATGTTCGTCCTTCAAGTTAATTGGACTCAATGGATTTGAAAGAAAGCTCGCTAAATCTAATTTCAAAGGCAATTCCCAACTGTTATTTCCTTTGTCTTGCCAAGTGACATTTTCAAAATTGAAAGATTGCAAATACGCATCCGTTCCAACATGAAAACTGAAACTCAAGTCTAGATTATTTGTCGCATCAACAATTGTATCCACTTTGCCTTCAAAATTCAGAAAGATATAACCTGGATTCCAACCCCAATGCATTGGTCCTGCGTTACTGATGTTCAAAGGACTGTCATTTGGAAAAGCGGACGGATCGAGGTGGTTTAAACTAGAGTCAACGCCAATTTTACCTGTTAGATTAGCAAAGTTTAAGTGATTTCCGGGTTTCGACACCAAAGTTGAACCTGTTTCACGAAAATTGAACAAGGCAGCATCGATTAATTGATTGGTTCCATTACCCAACAAGGTGAAATAACACGTCAATTCGGTGAATTTAACTTTGTATCCCTCGGCAGTCGTATAAACCGAATCCATGAAGAAGGTTTGAGAACCATATGTCGGATTGATCGATACTTTCACTGTTTCCACTACAGGAATAATCGGTTTCGGTTCCTCTGGATCACAACTCCAAAGTAAGGGCGATAAGAGCAATAAATAGAGTAATTTCTTCATGTAACAAATTTACCTTAAAACAATCAAATTTTGTTCTTAATTTTAAAAAATCCTCTGAACATTCTTTATCCAATTCAATTTCAATATAAACTATGCAAAATATTGACCGAAACATTCATCCTCTCAGTGTTTTAAGTGCTTCGGCAGGTTCCGGGAAAACACATCAATTGGTTCTTGAATACCTCAGTATTTTATTGAAGGATGCTCAGTATAAAAGGAAATATAAAAGCATTGTAGCCATGACTTTTACGAATAAGGCTGCAAGTGAAATGAAGGAA
>CANMFV010000082.1 GCA_947496835.1 Flavobacteriales bacterium
CATTAAATCCGTAAAGTCGATAAGCCACCGTCGATGCCAATGATTTGACCGGTAACCCAAGAAGCTTTTTCTGAAAGTAAAAATGCGGCGTAGGCTGCCATGTCAGCAACTGTTCCCACACGTTTCATCGGATGACGCAATCCGTTTGCTTCTTTCTTCTGATCGGAATTCAAGAGGTTTTGTGCCAACGGCGTATCCGTAAGCGATGGTGCAATGCAATTCACGCGAATCGTCGGCGCTAATTCTGCTGCTAGGGATTTGGTGAGTCCTTCCAGGGCTGCTTTTGAAACGGAAACCTGTGTGTGGAAATTCAATCCTTGACTCGCTGCAATGGAACTGAAAAGTAAAATAGATGGAGTGGATCCCGCTTTAAGTCTTGCCACGTTTCCTTGAATGCATTTGATGGCACCCAACACTTGTAAGTCAAAGTCGTCTTTGAATTGTGCAGGGGAAATGCGTGCGAATGGCTTAAGTGAAATGGCTCCCGGACAATAAACGATTCCGTCTAAACGTTCGGGCAGGAAAGAAAAGTCCAAAGTCTCTGAACGGACATCCAACTGCTGGTAATGGATTCCAGAAGGAAGATCTGCATGTTCTTTCGTGAAATAGGTACCAAATACTTGGTGTCCTTCGGCGTGCAATGTAAGCGCTAGTTCAAGTCCGATTCCAGACGACGCACCTACGATGAAATAGTTTTTCGTTTCCATAGACTTTTAACAATGGAAGCTGGAAATGGTTCTTCTAAAGTGTCGATTTCAATTATAGAAACAACGATTTATCTAAGTTCAACCATTCCAAGGTGGAATTGGAAAAGATGTTTTCTTTGTCCTGCATGGATAAATCACTTTCTTCGATGAATTTCCCGATTTCCAAATCTCCAAGAGGGAACGGATAATCAGAACCTAAACACACACGTTTCGATCCTTGCATCTTCAGAATGTATTTCAAAGCGTCGATGTCGTGCGTGATGCAATCTACCCAGAATTTCCCAACGTAATTACGTGGATTCACTTCATTTTCAATCGCCACCAAATCCGGACGACAATTGAATCCATGTTCGATGCGGCCTAAAGTGGGAAGAAAAGACCCACCGGCATGCGAAAAACACACGCGGAGGTTTGGTAAGCGTTCCAGTACACCACCGAAAATCATCGAACAAGCCGCACGAGACGTTTCTGCAGGCATTCCCACTAACCAAGGAAGCCAATACTTTTTCATGCTGTCAAATCCCATCATTTGCCATGGATGAATCATCACCGCCATTCCAAGGCGTTCACAGGCTTCGAAAATAGGGAAGAAGCGTTCTTCACTTAAATTCTCATCGTTGATGTTCGATCCAATCTGAATGCCGACGTGTCCAATGGCTTTGGCGCGTTCCAATTCTTTGATCGCTAATTCGGTGTCCTGCATCGGGATTGTTGCCAGTCCAATGTAGTTTTTCGGATATTTCGCCACCAATTCGGCGATGTGGTCATTCAAATACTCGGACAATTCTAGTCCGTGTTTCGGTTCTGCCCAATAAGAGAAAAGCACCGGGATTGTACAAACCACTTGTGTTTGCGTTTGAAATTGTTCGTATTCACCCAAACGTAAGTCTTCGTCCCAACAATTTTCTTTGATGCGTCTAAAAAACTGTCCACCTTGCATCATATCTGCACTTCGGTCCTCATTGTGATTCAAGTAAATAAATTTCCCGTAGCCAAATTTCTCCGTCCAATTCGGTAAATTCTTCGGAATGATATGAGAGTGCATGTCGATTTTCAGCATAGGTCAGATTTTGGTAGCGAAGATAAGGAAAATGTGATTAGGACTAAAGGGGCTGTTCATGTTTGATTCAAAGAAGAAATGAAAAAAATTGTGGTGCACTCACTACACGGGCAGGAACTTTTTACGTTAATAACTGTAATTTAGTTCACTCGGATAATTTAATTCAATTCCATCCGTTCAATTAATTTAAAAAGCTTAAAACAATTCTTGTAATCGCGATGATTGAACGAATAATTTATCTTTTCTTAACGAGTATTTTGACATGTTCCTTTTGTTCTGCTCAAGATTTATTGTCTGTTGATTGGCAAAAGGTTGTATGCTCTGATGGCTATATAGATCATGTTTATTCAATATGCAATGATACGAATGGGAATACATTCACTCTGGGAAGTTTCGAAAATAAGGCAAATTGTTTGGGAGATAGTGTTGATGAGAATTTAGGAAAGTATTTTGTCACTAAACAAAATTCAAACGGTGATAAACTCTTTGTGAAAAATATAGGTGGAACGAATAGTTTTACTTTTGGAGACATTCAAGTTTGTGACAACGGTGATCTCGTTTTTGGTCTTTGTTTCAAATCCAACTTTTATTTAAACGGAGACTCAATTGCCTACTCAGAAAACTGGAGTAGTATTATTGTTAAACTTGATCAGGATTTTGTTCTGAAGTGGTTCAAGACATTTCCCGGTTTGAGTAATACCTATATTGATCAAATAGTATTGGACGAAGATGAAAATATTTATGCCACTATTCAATTTCTAGGTTCATTATCTATTAACAATCAAAATTATCAACAAGCTCAGGGTTACGGATCTGTCATAGTAAAACTTAATCCAATTGGAACAATCGAATGGACGCACCATTACAACTCTAATTACAACCTTACGACTCAAGTATTAAAAGTAGCAGAGAGTTGTAATTTATGTCCAAGTAATATTTTCATTTCCGGTAAGGTTTTATTAAGTGACTCGATTTTTGTAGACGGAGTTTTTAAGGCTCAAAATAATAGTAAGTATAATCAACATTTTTTTGTTTCAACCTTGAATGAGTTTGGAGAGATTCTTCAAACAGAATTTCTTGAAGATGGAATTGGTAGTATTGCAGATCTCAATGTTTATCAAAACCGAATATTCATAGCGGGAACTTATTTTGATACGGTAAGTTGGAACGGGACATTTGTTACACCATTTGACTATTCAAGTTGTTATTTGGGAGAATTAAGTGAAGAACTTGATCTAATTGGTTTTGTTGATTTGCACACTAACAAATCAGTTTATTTGACAGGGTTCAATATTTCTAAAGAATTTGGATTCTTAATATCTGGTATTTTTGATGGTTATTTAAAGCTAAAATCAATCTCAATTCCATTGGCGAATCAATATGATAGAGGTTCCTTTATTGCTAGTTTAAATGATCAATTATTACTCAATGACATCAAATACATTAAAGGTGGGGAATTCAATTTACGACATCTTTCTGTTTTTCAAAATTATATTTCTGGAACCGCCGTTTTTGAACATTCTTGTAATTTTCAAAACAGTATTTGTTTTTCTTGGAATGATGATATTTCAACGTTTCAAACAAAAGATTTAAAGCTACTTTCTGAATTTAATCCAATTGTCTTTCCAGAATTCCATGAACCGATTCCATTTTCAGTTGAAGTCTATCCGAATCCATTTTTCACCTCCTTCAAATTTAAATTCAGTGAAAAAATTGATTCAAATTCAATAAAAATGACAGACGCGGCAGGACAACTTTGCAGGGATGTTGTCATTACTGAAATGAATGACAATGAAATGATATTTGATGCGATTGGTCTTTCGCCGGGTCTTTACTTCGTGAATTTTCTTACAAGCAATAACTATTATGCAACTTATAAACTGATTAAGTTACACGATTAGAAATACGAATATAGTTGATGCGAAATTCTTTTTGAAACCCCCAATTAATGAAGAATAAATTCAACATTACTTGTTTTCAGCATAGGTCAGATTTTGGTAGCGAAGATAAGGAAAATGCCTTTAGAACTAAAGAGCCTTTTCAACTTTCAACTCCATCACATAATCATCCATGAAAAAGCCATGTCCAATGTCGAATTTCTCTTCTCTTCGGATGGTGAATCCCAGTTTGTCGTAAAAAAACTTTGCTTTATTGGCGCGATTCACTTGAAGGAAAATATAAGTGCACTGCTTTGCTTTTGCGCGTTCGATGGCTTTTTCCATGAGTTTTTTGCCTGCGCCAAAACCTTGGACGGTTGGCAGAACATACACCTTGTTCACCTTCAATTCGTCACCTGTTTGTTCAATAGCGAGAAAACCAATGTCCTTAGAATCTTTCTGTAGAATGTAAAATTCGTGTCCGTTATTTTGTTGCTTGATGAGTGTTTCCGTGGAATACATCCAATTCAACATGAAGTCCATTTGCTCTGTGGTGATGATGTCAGCATACGTATGTGGCCAAATCTCACGTGCCAAGGATTCAAGAATCGGCAATTCAACTGCTGTTGCGAGACGAATGTCCATTTATTGCTTGATAAAACGTTCTTGCTGTACTTTCCCATCGATGATCAAACGAATGAAATACGTTCCTGCTGGTAAGTCTGATACATACACTTTTCCATCATAGATGTTCTTTTCGTATAGGTTTCCTTCCATATCGATGATTTCCGTTGTTTTTGGAAGTTCAACGATTGTGAAATGCAATTCATTCATTACTGGATTTGGATACACGTTCCAATCGATGTTGTGTTTAACATTTTCCATCCCCATCGTTTGTAGGGCCAATTTCACTGCAGCATACGCATTGATTTTCCCTGCTCCCCAAATCGGACTTCCTTCCGCAGGAATGGTTCCTGTTAAATTATCTTGTCGAGCAGTCAACATGATGATTTCTTTCACCTGTCTCGCTGATAAATAAGGATTTGCTTCAAGTATCAAGGCAGAAACTCCAGCTACCATCGGTGAAGCCATGGACGTTCCGGACATTTTTGCGAAGTGATAGGTTTTGTTGTTAAAAGAGATGTTATCAACAGAAGAGAAGGTCGCATCCGTGAACGAAGACATGGCAGAAATCACTGCAACTCCTGGTGCCGCAATATCCGGTTTCATTTGTCCGTCGTAACGTGGACCAACAGAGGAGAAGGAAGCAATTCCACCACCAATTGGATTTCCGCTTCCGCTCAAATACTGTGAGGAATAGGCTGCCACACTGATGACATCTTCTGAACAAGAAGGTTCGCTTATTCCATTTAAGTTATCTCCTGAAATAGATCCCCCGTAGGAAAAAGAAAAGGGCATTCCCCAATTTCCTACGTCATTGGAAAGTTCCGTCACGTTCCAATAATGTACTGTTCCAGTGTCTGCTTTCGATTTTAGGAGTACACGCAATGAAGTATTGGTGTTTTTAACACGCAAACGCATTTGTGGGCGACCGTTCAATGGATGAGCAGCATCCGCAGTGATGTTAAACCAAATGGTGTCCACACCAGTCACTAAAAAGGAATCAATGTAAGTTGTTGTCGTTGCAGTGTTGTAAAATGGACTCTCAATTAAAGTGTTTCCAGCATTATTGGTAACGATTAATCCATTTTCAAAGGAATTCCCTGCTTCACCCCAGGCATGAATGCTTTGTCCCCACATGTTCGAATTGGCTGAATAGGAATAAAATTCAATGCGCGACTTGAACTGATCTTGGTTAAAGGATTTTTTTATGTGAAAATTGACATTTCCGTTGTTTCCACCTGAATTAGCAAAGACAACACCTAAATCGGTGTACGCCGTAATCGCTTGACTTAAGATGGAAGTTCCATCCAAGGTACCAAAGTGATAAAGTCCCCAAGACATATTGATGACCAATCGTTTTCCATCCGCTTGTGCTTTTTGGTACATCCA
>CANMFV010000083.1 GCA_947496835.1 Flavobacteriales bacterium
ATTCATGGAAATGTCTACTTTTTCTTCGAATTTCATTCCTATTTTCACCGGCGCTTCCGAGATAAAAGGAGCAGAAAAACCTTCGTAATAACTTTCGCCAAAACCACACGCATCAAATTCTGATACATCAGCTTCATATTTTGCGGAAGTTTGATGTGCCTTTTCGGAATCTGAATGCAAGACAAAATTGAAGGAATATTCACCTGTTTCCAAAATATTTTGAAGGGTGTCACGTTTCACCGTATCGGGACGACAAATAAATCCCCATAATGGTGGATTCGCACCAATGTGGATCAAGGAATTAAAAATCGCCAAGTTTGAATGTCCTGCAGAGGATTTACTGCCGATCAAAAAAGCCTGTTTCACACCGGCCAATGAATTGATTAAGGTCGCGCGGTAACGACTGTCTTGTGATTTTAGGATTTCGCTATCGATGATCATGCCTCGTGTAAATTACTGGTTAGTTGTTTTTTTACGTGTTTCCAATAAGCAAAAAAGGAAGGGTAATATCCAATGACTTCTGGACAAATCCAATCTCTTGGTTCGGAAATTCCTTGAAAATGTTTGGTTAATGGATGTTCTTTGAACACGCAGTTTGATAGTCCGTATTCAGTCAGTAGTTCATCAAAAGAACCGACGTAAACCTGAATTCCAGGAATATTCTCGCCCAACTTCAATAAAAAATCAAGGCATTTATCGCTAACTGGATACTGTTCGAAAAACGATGGTTCAAGCAATAAAATACGGTTGCCGTCAATCCCTTGGTGCCATGTTGGATCCATGTTGTAATACGTATACAAGAAAGTAGGAAGATTCTTATCCACTTTCAATGCGCCATGCGAGGGAAGATTCAATGGGAAAGATGTGACTTGTGTCGTAGACAATTCTTTCGGTACAGTCATCGATTCAAAAGACTCGTAGCTTCGATCCATGAAGGTCCCGTGTTGTTGGGTGGACAAATACCGATTGATGTTTTCTTGATTAGCATAGTATTTCTTATTGCTATTCGATCCAGCGACCCACTGCCAACTACACGCGTTACTCGCAAAATCTCCATCTAGTAAATGGTAATACATCCATTTCGACGGCAGTTTCCAACGAGATTTTGCCACATTACAAACGAGGGATGCCGTATACATTCGCGCATGATTGTGCATGTATCCGTGCGCATACAAATCTCGAATCGCCTGGTCAATTCCTTGAATTCCTGTTGCACCAGAGACAATGTTACTTGGAATTTCATCGTGAAGTACATCGTACTGTTGAAATTTCAGGTCCTCCTGTATGTCCTTTACCTGCGCCACACGTTGGAAGTAATCCCTCCAACACAATTCCTTTGCTAAACTTTCTATTTCTTCGAGTTGAAATCCTTTTGCCAACATGGCATCCAATACCATCTTTGTACTGATGACTCCCCGAGAAATATAGGGCGACAAATAACTGACATCACCTGAAAGGTAATTTCTTGTCTCTCCGTAACGAATTGGGTCAAGGTTTTGGATTCGTTGAAGAATTTCGGGATATGTTGTAGGGAATTTCATCAGCGCTTACTGATTTTGTTCATCGAAATATTTGTTTGACGAGAACATTTAAAGCGTGTAATCTCCGGATTGCGTTTTTTTGCATGTTTTAAGCTCACACCACTATTCACACGGTCGCGCCAAAGAATAAAGCTTGAACGTTTCAATTCCTTACGCATTAAGGCAATAACCTGTGTTTCCGTTTTTCCAAATTGGACGAAAATAGCCTCAAATGGCGTGCGGTCTTCCCATGCCATTTCGATGATGCGATCGACTTCGACTTGTGTGAGTTCCATGGTGTTCAACATATTCCGTTGAATAACACAAAGACAAGATCATTTGTTTACGCAAAATCTATACTATTGAAAATACTTCGCCTTAATGCGAATGTCACGATCTTCAAATGGACCGGTGTGAAATGGATAAAAACATAAAACAGTTTGATCGTCTTTTGATGCCATTTTTTTCGCTTCACGGAAATCTTGATTTATTTTCGCCAATTGACCAAAAAATTCGCTTTGAGCCAATCCCTTTTCAAGTGATTCTTCAGACTGATTCTGTTGTAATTCTAGGGAAATCACTAGTTGTTTATCTCCTTCATCGTTTTCATTGATACCGATGCAAAATGAGTTCACTACATCGGAAAACATGCTTGAATTGTATATTGTTTCTTGAATATCCGTTGGACTAATATTAGCGCCAAAAAAAGAAACCGTTGAATCCGCTCTTCCATAATGCAATAATAAGGGTAAATCTGTTTGTGCCTTCACTAATTGAGATTCGTCGATTGCTAGTTCTTTAAGGATGGCCTTTAATTCCTTCATTGGCAAAACATGTCCACGATCGTGAATGTTATAGCGGATTTTGGGCGCAATATAATCTGGACGACCAATGGAGATAACCAATTCACCTTCTTCAGTCGTTTCGATTAAAAAATCTGTCGGATTATATTGAAAGATCATTGGTAAAGCGCCTGTATGACGTGTTATTCGATTTCGAAAAACCTCATTTGAACGCAATAAGCGGCGCAAACTAATCGTAAAGTCATTTTCCGCAGAAATGTTTAATTCTAAATCTGACGCCCCAAGTGAACTATATATACGTCGAATTCCCTTACTCATTAAGTAATCACGCATGCCTTCAGACATGGATTCACCTCCGAAAATGAAGGAAACGTTGTATTCTTTCCAATTGATGTCCGAATGGTCCACCAATAATTTTAAAAAGGGTGGATATCCCATGACCACATAATGATGATCAGTTCCAAATTGTTTGATAGTATTCTGAATTTTCGTTTCATCCGGGCCCAGCGATTTTAATTTGGAAAAAGTCACACATCCCATTGTAATGTTTACCCCAGTAGCCCAAGGACCAAGTGCGAAAGCATTAATAATGAACAAAGGGTTTCGTCCCAACAAATTCTTCATTCCAAATTGAATAATTCGTGCATTTCGTTTTCGTTCTTTCTTTCCTCTTGCCCAATTTGTTGCTGTACCACTACTTCCCGAAGATTCATCAATGATGACATTTTTTATCGGCATTTTTCCTCCTACACAACGTTGATCCATGGAGTAAATTTTCACATAATTATCTTTGTCAGTTATCGGAACATCCTGCATATTTGGAACCAGGCCATTAAATCGAACTCTTTTGAATCCATTTGCTTCCAAAAAGGCCCGATAAGCAGGAACACGTCTTTTCGCTTTGATAAATTCCGCATAAGCCCGAGTTTTGGCGTTATACAAACGCAAGCGATTAAACCCCGGTAAAAATATCAAGGCCATTGCTCGATCGGAATGCATGAGAGGTTTGCGGTAAAGTTCTAACAACCACGCATAAAAAAGTACGAATAGGTGTCTCATATGATAGGTTTAGGTTTTAGTTTAAAATGATTTCTTCTGTGCTTAAACGAAAACTTCGCACTGGTTCTTTTGAGTAACCAGCTCGAAAAATCATCCATATTTTCTTTGTGCCAGACGCCTGGGTCAGCTTTTCATTGATTTGAGCATAAGCACCTTGATTGGTTATTAAAGATCCAAATGGATGAATGTATGCATTATCTTTTGTCATGATTAACCACGTTCGGGCAAACATTTTTCCAGCATTGATCCAATCTTGTGGACGGTCAAACGCGCCTCCAAACCAACACACTGAAGCTGTTCCGTTAAATGAATGTTGATAATAATTGCCAAGAACCAACTTTCGTGCACCTTTTTCCCATCGTTGATGATTTTCGAAAACGGAACGCATTAGTTTCCCTGGAAATGCCATAGCCTTGTACCATAATCCGTCCTTCAAGCGCGCGGCATCTTCATCTGTGTAGCGAAATAAGCGATGTAATTCTTCTCTTCCCGGTTTAGATTCTAAGTCTTCAAACAAGGTTTGTTGATTCAAATCGATGACAAAATCAACAAATTCTTGATCCGAAGAATGGAAAAATTCATGTTCAAAAGCAAGGGCTTCTTGACGAATTCGATCGATGGTTTCTTTTGCCAATGACCTTCCGTTGTAATGCAGCCGTGAGGTACGTCGTTTCATAATCAACGATGCATGCAATGATTCCTTTTCGACAGTTGGAATCAACTTTAATCGCGCAAAACGAGTCGATTCGGCAGCTTTAGTTGACACTGCTTGATATACTTCATCTATTTCAACTTTAAACCCGTCAAGTCCAGCAGCGATAGAGAGGTGTTCCACGAACATGGCTAAGGCAATGGTAACAAAAACAGCATTGGGATCTCCAACAGGTAGAAGACGCTTAGGGTCATAATACAGCTCAGCTTCTGTTTCTGAGATGATTTTTAGTTGATGCGGCTGAAGATTATGTATGGTCGGGCACCAACGGGCAATTTCAACCAATTGATTCCATGTAGGAAGAGCATCCGACATTTTTGGCGCTGCAAACAATCGTTGAATGGGATTGAAAGCAAGCAAAAAAGTAGCCTGTATTCCATTTTTTAAGAATTTTCGGCGAGGATAGTACGACATGTAGCTTGTTTAGGTTCAGTATTTTGTAGTGTTACTTTCAGGGAAACACGTTGATTTACTGTGCCTAAATTATACAATTATTAAATTGAATCCAAATGGACTCTGTTAAGCCTTTTTTACAAACTCTGATTTCAATCCCATTGCACCGAATCCATCGATTTTGCAGTCAATGTTATGATCGCCAAACGTCAATCGAATGTTTTTCACTTTGGTTCCTGATTTTATGGATTTTGGCATTCCTTTCACAGGTAAGTCTTTGATGACAACAACGGAATCCCCGGTTTGTAATTGAACACCATTGCAATCCATCACAATCAATTCATCAGATGGTTCGGGAGTTTTTTCGATCGTCCATTCAAACGAACATTCTGGGCATGCATAGTGATTATCACCGGTTGCATATCCATATGGTGATTCACACGATGGACACTCTTTTAATTCCTCTGACATAATTGTTGTATTTCAAACAAAGGTAGTCTTTTATTAGGAGGGTTAAAGATCGCCAATAGCGTTAAGATCGCTTCTAGAGTTTAGGGCAAAAGAAAAAGGGCAAAAACGAATTCGTTCTTGCCCTTTCCTTTATAAAAGTAGATGTGTTTAGTCCTCTTTTCTGCTTAATGCATAAATAACCAAACCGAATCCAATTTTGTTGATTGCATCAGCGATGTTGTAAACGATATCCATTGCTGCTTCTCCGTCTTTTGGATCTGCAACAAATGTAATTCCAAATAATCCACCTGGAGTTCCAAGAATATATCCTAGTGGGTAAATTGCCCATCCAACTAATACAAACCAAGCAAGGATTTTTGTCGCTTTCGCAACTTGTGGTCCAGCTGATTGTGCCAATTGAGAAACTTCTCCGAACCAAACAAGGTAAGCAATGTAGAAATAAGCTGCTCCAGAAAGAACACCCCACATTACGCTGTTGTTTTCGTCTAATACCTCACCAATGTAACCTGTTACAAGCATTACCAATGAAGCGAATATTAATTTCCAAAGTAAGCCGATTTTAGCACCTGCTTTTTTGGTAATTAAATAAAACTCAACACACATTAATGGCACTGTTAAGATCCAGTCAACATAACGGAAGAATGTTGGTGAATCTCCAGTCTCTAGATTGTACC
>CANMFV010000084.1 GCA_947496835.1 Flavobacteriales bacterium
ATGGATTTAATCTGAGCAGATCCACCTACACGAGATACAGAGATACCTACGTTAATTGCTGGACGAATACCAGAGTTAAATAAGTCACCTTCCAAGAAAATCTGACCATCTGTAATGGAAATAACGTTTGTTGGAATATATGCCGAAACGTCACCTGCTTGTGTTTCAATGATTGGAAGTGCTGTTAAAGATCCTCCACCTTTCACTTTATCTTTCAATGAAGCTGGAAGGTCGTTCATTTGTTTCGCGATGTTGTCATCAGCAATAACTTTTGCAGCACGCTCTAACAAACGAGAGTGAAGGTAGAATACATCACCTGGGTAAGCCTCGCGTCCTGGTGGACGACGTAACAACAAAGATACCTCACGGTAAGCAACTGCTTGTTTTGATAAATCATCATAAACAATCAATGCTGGTTTACCTAAATCTCTAAAATATTCTCCTACTGCTGCTCCTGTCATTGGTGCATAAAACTGCATTGGAGCAGGATCAGATGCATTGGAAGCAACAACAGTTGTATAAGCCATTGCACCGGCATCCTCTAATTTTTTAACGATACCTGCAACAGTTGAACCTTTTTGTCCAATTGCAACATAAATACAATAAACAGGCTCTCCACGATCGTAAAACTCACGTTGGTTGATAATGGTATCAATCGCAACAGTTGTTTTTCCTGTTTGACGGTCACCAATAATCAACTCACGTTGTCCACGTCCGATTGGAATCATCGCATCAACTGCTTTGATACCTGTTTGAAGTGGTTCAGTTACCGGTTGACGAAAGATAACTCCTGGCGCTTTGCGTTCAATTGGCATTTCGAATAACTCTCCAGCAATTGGACCTTTACCATCGATTGGTTGTCCCAATGTGTCGATAACACGACCAACAACGCCATCACCAACTTTTACAGA
Organism: Flavobacteriales bacterium; assembly: GCA_947496835.1. Classification (GTDB taxonomy): domain Bacteria; phylum Bacteroidota; class Bacteroidia; order Flavobacteriales_D; family Crocinitomicaceae; genus UBA952. Next base: position 912 of record CANMFV010000084.1, read on the forward strand.
AGCGATTTTACCTAATCGACGAACTGTGTCACCTTCTTTTACACTAGAAGATCTACCTAAAAGTACAGCTCCTACGTTGTCTTCTTCTAAGTTCAATGCAATTCCTTGCATTCCACCTGCGAATTCAATTAGTTCACCGTATTGAACACCATTCATCCCGTAGATACGAGCAATACCATCTCCTACTTGAAGAACGGTACCTACTTCTTGTAATTCTGCTTCAGAGCGAAATCCAGAAAGTTGCTCTCTTAAAATTGCGGAAACTTCTGCTGGTTTGATATCTGCCATGTTTACTTTATTTAATGTGTCGTTTGACTATTTTACTAATTCTTGTTTTAATCGATTCAATTGGTTTGAAACGGATGCATCAATTTGGTGGTCACCCATACGGACAATAAATCCACCAATTAAAGATTCATCTAAGTTTTCAGTGATTTCTAATGTTCCATTAATGGAAGCACTGATTTTTGCAGTGATTTGCTCTCTCGTTTGAGCATCCAATGGTTTAGCACTGATAATTGTTACTGGAACAATTCCTCTGTGTTCTTTTAGTTGCGATAAAAATGCACCTGCGATTTCCGTGATCAATGACTCTCTTCTGTTTGTAGCAACCATCTCTAAAAATGAAATGGATAATGCGTCAAAGTTCGAAAAGATGGATTTGATTACTTCCAGTTTCTTATCCACCTTAATTAAAGGAGAACTTAAAAACACTTGGAAATCATGCGTCTCATTTGCAACAGAAATAATTTGTTGCATGTTATTTTCAATAACCTCGATTTTTTGTTGATCTAAGGCTAATTCCAATAATGCTTTTGCGTAACGTCCTGCTGCTTTCGTTGATTTCATTTGATTAGTTCATTTGAATATCACCAGCAAGTTTTTCTGCCAATGCTTTTTGTTTTTCATCCGATGCCAATTCACCACGAACAACTTTCTCAGCGATTTCAACTGCCAATGTTGCAACGTGTGTTTTGATTTCTGCGATTGCTGCAGCTTTCTCACTATTGATGTTCAGTCTTGCTGATTCAACAATTTTCTGTGCTTCGACTTTAGACTTTGATTTCGCCTCTTCAATCATGTGGTTAGCAGCTTCTTTTGCTTCTTTCAAGATTGAATCACGTTCAGCACGGGCCTCTTTCAAAATTAGATCGTTTTCAGCTTTCAAGGCTTTCATCTCAACTTGTGTTTTTACAGCCAATTCTAACGCTTCCGCTATTTTTTGTTCACGCGCATTCACAGCGTTTAAAATAGGTTTCCAAGCAAATTTTGCGAGTAAAAACAAGAGCAGGCAAAAAACAATTCCTGTCCAGAATAATAAACCTAAGTCTGGTAATATTAAATCCATTTTCTTTTAATTAAGTGTTAAATATAAAGGTAGTTGAAACCAACCGTTCCAACTACCTTTAAAGATTTATGCTTTCGCGCCTAGTAGACCAACTACTACACCGAATAACGCAACACCTTCAATAAGTGCTGCTGCAATAATCATCGCCGTTTGAATTTTTCCAGATGCTTCTGGATTACGAGCGATACCTTCTACTGCAGAACCACCGATTCTACCAATTCCTAGACCTGCGCCTAAAACTGCTATACCAGCACCGATTGCTGCAATACTACCGAACATTCCTGTCATTATATTTGAATTAAAAGGTTACTAATTAATGATGCGCTTCTTCCACAGCTGCTCCGATGAACAATGCCGAAAGCATCGCAAAAAGGAACCCTTGTAAAAACGCAACTAAAACTTCCAAGATTGAAATAAACAAAGCCATTGGCACAGACAATCCTGCCCAAGCAACGTTTTTATTTACGAAAATGATGGAAATCAATGCCAAAACAATAATGTGTCCTGCAGTAATGTTCGCAAACAAACGAATCATTAAGGCAAATGGTTTTGTGAAGATACCAATGATTTCAATTGGCATCATGAAGAATTTCATTGGTACTGGAACACCCGGCATCCAGAAAATGTGGCCCCAGTAGTTTTTGTTTCCAGAGAATAATGTCACCAACAATGTACAAACAGCTAAGAACAACGTCACCGTAATGTTTCCTGTTAAATTCGCTCCTCCTGGTAAGAATGGAACCAATCCCAACATATTATTGAACCAAATAAAGAAAAATATTGTCAACAAGTATGGAACGTATTTTTCGTATTTGTGTTCGTCGATATTTGCTTTTGCAATGTCGTCGCGAACCATCACAATAATTGGCTCGAAAAACTTTGCAATTCCTTTAGGAGCAACAGCGCCATTTTTACGGTAGAATTTCGCTACGCTAAACATGACGATTAACACTAAGAATGCTCCCATTAGCAGCGACATCACATTTTTGGTAATCGAAAAATCTAATGGACTTGCATTGTGCGGATGTTCGCCGTCAAAATGTAATTCACCTGCTGCGTTTAATTTGTAGATTTCTTCGTGATACATAGCGTATCCAGCTGCTGGACCCACACCTTTTACATAATGTATACTTGTTCCTAGTTCCTTACCAGCAACTTCTACTGCCTTACCACGATAAAAATGCTTAGAGCTGAAGGTTTTTAAACCGTTGTCTACTAAAATAACGGGCAAATAAATGCTAGTACCGCCATGCTCTGGACCAAAAAGATGCCATTCGTGTGCATCTTTAATGTGGTGCATGATCATTTCACTAACGTTAAATTCTTTTTCTTCATTTGCGAAAGAGAATCCTGACATTCCTACGAAGGCAAGTAAAACAGCGATTTTTCGCATCAAAAATGAAAGTTTGCTCAAATGTTGCATTAGCGATTCTTAAAATTTTTGGCAAAGTTAGACAAACTTTCTAAAGAAACAATTTAATTTTTGAACAAATCAACTGCGAGTTTTCCTCACTTTCTTGTAAAACTGGATTCCAATCATTAAGACGATTGCAACTCCAAAGAATCCGAGTGTTCCGTAGACCCAATTCAATGAATTTTTCATGCTTACTAGAAATACGATTGCCACAAGAAAGAGTGTGGCAACTTCATTCCATATTCTGAGTTTTCCAGATGTCCAGCGAATTGTTCTTTGTTGGCATTGTTTCATCATTTTTTGACTGTAAAAATGGTAAATGAGCAGCAATCCGACGAATGTTAACTTCATGTGCATCCATGGCTGTGATAAATAATATTCAGGCTGATCAACAATCATGATTGTCCCGAAAACAACTGTCAAAACCATTGCAGGAGTGGTAATAATCCACCAAAGTTTTTTTTGCATGATGTCAAATTGTGCTTGAAGGATGCTTTTTTTTGGCTCCTCCTGATCATTCGCCTCAACGAAATAGATGAATAAGCGAACCATGTAGAAGAGTCCAGCAAACCAACTGACCATAAAGATGATGTGTAATGCTTTGATATATAACATATGTACAAAAGTAATGGAATCACTCGGATTCGGGTATATTTGTATTTTCGATGTTGAATTTTTAGTTGTAAATATCAAAATAAAGATGAAACAGTTTTTAGTGACTTTGATTTTCTTTTTCACCGTTTTTCAATCCTTCACACAAGAAAAGCTTTTATCTTTAGATGGAACCTTTCAGGATAAAAATTTGGTCGTTTATAATCCACCTCAATCTGATGGCTTTGGATTTTGTGTAACAAAAGTCTTGGTGAACGGGGAAATTCTTCCCGCAGCCATTCAATCCGCACATTTTGAGATTAATTTCCAATTGTTTCAGTTAAAAAAAGGAGAGAATGTTTTTGTGGTGTTAGAACATGCGTCAGGATGTGAACCACGATTTATGAATCCTGAAATTTTACTTCCTAAAAGTTCGTTTAGATGTACGTCAATTAGCGCTGATAAAACCGGTGTGATAAAATGGACTACTGCTGATGAGGCTGGATCCTTGGATTTTATAATAGAACAATATCGTTGGAATCGATGGGTGGATGTTGGTCAAGTGAAAGGGAAAGGAACCAAACAGTTAAACTCATATTATTTTCAAATCACCCCACATTCTGGAAAAAATCAACTTCGCGTCTCACAGGTAGACAACACAGGTGAAAAAAGAAGTTCACAGTCCGTATTTTTTAATTCGGGTCTTTCCTCCCTCAAAATGTCTCCTGCGAAGGTTCGTGATAATTTGTATTTTAAAGTTGGAGGGCAAGCAGCAAAAACAAAGTTCGAAGTGTACGATGCCTACGGTAATTTATTAAAAGTTGGATTTTCATCAATGGTAGATTGCCGCAATTTAGTAAGTGGCGTCTATTTTATCAACTTTGACAATCAAACCGAAAAATTTATTAAAATAGCTGAATAATGAAACGTATCGAACACTTAGGAATTGCTGTGAAGAATTTAGAAGAAGCGATTCCAATGTATGAAGCACTGTTAAATACAACTTGTTATAAAAGAGAGGGTGTTGCTTCAGAAGGAGTAATGACTGCTTTTTTTCAAATCGGTGAATCGAAAATAGAATTATTAGAAGCAACCAATGAAGCGTCTCCTATTGCAAAGTTTTTAAGTAAAAACGGACCTGGTTTTCATCACGTTGCGTTCGAGGTAGAAAACATTGAATCAGAAATTTCGCGGCTACAATTAGCAGGATTTCAACTCATTCATGAAGTAGCGAAAGACGGTGCCGACAATAAACGAATTGCCTTTTTACACCCAAAATCTACTGCTTCTTTACTGGTGGAAATTTGTCAAGAAAAAAGCGCATAAAAAGCGAC